>JBFYZZ010000271.1:0-3134 GCA_041309225.1 Deltaproteobacteria bacterium
CGCGGCCGTGGGGCCGGCCGTCACCCGGCGGGACACCGCCGTCACGGGGGCGCGCGAGTGGCGCGCCACGGCCGTCGAGCCGGGGGTGCGGTATCGGGCGGGCCTCCTCCTGCCGCTCGGCGAGCGGTGGGAGGCGGACCTCCTCTTCGGCGGCGCCACGCGCGGCCACGACCACGACCAGGAGGTGGTGCTGCAGGGGGGGGTCCGGTGGTAGGTCGCGCCCTCCTCCTGGGCCCGCTGCTGGCCGGGTGCACCTCGGTGGCCACCCTCCAGGGGGCCCGGCCGCTCGAGACGGGGCAGCGCACCTTCCAAGTGGGCACGTCGATGCAGTACGGGTCCAGCGCCGTGTCCGGGGCGCTCGGGCTGCCCCTGCCCCAGGTGGACGTGCAGTGGCGGCGCGGGCTCGCACCGGACCTCGACTGGGGGCTCCGGGCCTACCTCTTCGGCGTCCGGGCCGACCTGAGGTACCGCTTTGCCCAGGTGGGGCGCTGGCACCTCGCCACCCAGCCCGGGCTCGCGTTGGCGGGCTTCCCCGTGCCCACCTACCTCGTGATGAACACCGACCTGGACCTGCCGCTCCTCGCGGAGGTCGAGTTGGGTCGGCGCTCGTCCCTCACGTTCGCGGGCCGGGCGCTCGCCCGCGAGAACGTCGCGTGGGTCTCCTCCACCGGCCGCGGCAGCGGGGTGAGCGGGCGGTACGAGTTCCTGGCGGGCGGAGGCGTGCGCTGGGCCATCGCGTTCCGCCGGGTGGGGCTCGGGGTCTTCGCCGACGGCCTCCGGAACACCACGCGCGGCGGGCCCCCCTGGCTCACCGGCGGCGTGGACCTCACCCTCGCCCGCCGGCCGCGCCCGGCCCCCGCAGCCCCGTAGGCACCCCCGGACCGGCGGCCGGTGTACGCCCCGCCTCTCGCCCGTTACGGTCGCCTCCCCCCCCGGAGGCCCGGTCCATGACCTTCCAGGAAACCCTCGAGCTCCGGTTTCCCGGCGCGCTTCCGGACGAGGTCTTCGTCGATCGCCTCGGCCGCGCGCTCGCCCCCCTCGGGTTCGACGGCCCCAACACGATCGCCTGCGTGGGCGTGTGCCGCGACGAGATCGCCCAGCGCGTGCCGGCCCTCGTCCGGGCCGCCTGGGGCGAGGCGTTCAACTTCTGCTCGCTGGGCGGGATGCTCTTCCTGGGCCGCACGGGGTTCCGGGCCGCCCACCACCACGCGCCGGTCGTTGACGGCCGCGAGCGCTACCTCCACCTCGCGTTCTCCCACGTCGCCATCGGCAAGGACGGCACGGTGGGCGCGTGCAGCCGGCACGGGCGGTCCGGACCCTCGGCCGCCTGCGGTGCCCTGGAGACCTTCCGCCAGGCGCACGTCCGGGGCGCGGCCGGGCTCTTCCTCGACCCGGACGACGTGGAGATGAGCCTGCTCTCGCAGCGCCTCTGCCAGCGGGTGCGGCCGGGAGCCCGTCCCGACCTCGCGGAGCTGGCCCGCACCGCGCGGGAGATCATCGCCGCGGACCTCGATCGCATGCTCCGCGACACGGCCGACCCGGCCCGTGCCGACTGGGTCGCCCTCACCGGGATCCAGATCCACGCGCCGGACGAGGTGGACTGGATCTGGGCCCCGCCCGGCGTGGCCTCCGTCGGCGGCCGGTCGGTGCCGATCGACCTGTCATGACCCTCAGGTACCACCTCGTGCCGGGCCGGGAGCGGTCGCTTCTCAGGCGCCATCCCTGGGTCTTCTCGGGATCCGTGGCCCGGGTCGAGGGCGACCCGGACGACGGGCTCGTCGAGATCGTCGCTTCCGACGGCCGGATCCTCGGCCGGGGCCTCGCCTCGCCCGACGCCGGGCTCGTGGCCCGCGTGCTCGCGTTCGGGCCCGAGGGCGGGGTGGACGAGGCCCTGTTCGACGGGCGGGTCGCCGCCGCCGCGGTCCTGAGGGCCCGGATGATCCCGCCCGACACCACCGGCTACCGGGTCGTCCACGCCGAGGGCGACGACCTCCCCGGCCTCGTGGTGGACCGGTTCGGGGACCTCCTCGTGGTCCAGGCCACCACCCGGGGCACGGACCGCCTGCGCCCCCTGTGGCTCCCCGCCCTCGTCCGGCACCTCGCACCCGGCGCGATCCTCCAGCGCAACGACCTCCCGTCCCGCCGGGCCGAGGGTCTGTCCACCCAGGACGAGGTCCTCGCGGGCACCCCCGAGGGGGGCACCGTGGCGTTCCGCGAGCACGGCGTGTGGGCGGCCGCGGACCTGGTGGGCGGGCAGAAGACGGGCGCCTTCCTCGATCAGCGCGAGAACCGGCACCGGGTGGGGGGCTTCGCGGCGGGCCGCACCGTGCTCGACCTCTTCAGCCATGCCGGCGGATTCGCCGTCCACGCGCTCATGGCCGGTGCCCTGAGGGCCGTCTCGGTGGACAGCTCGGAGCGAGCGATCGAGCTCGCGGCCGAGGCCCGCCGCCGCAACGGGCTCCCGGCGGCCCCGGAGGACCTCGTACGGGCCGACGTCCCCACGGACCTGCGCCGCCGGGTGGCGGCGGGCGAGCAGTGGGACGTGGTGGTGCTCGATCCGCCCCCCTACGCCCGCCGGCGGGCCGACCTCGACCACGCCGCCCGGGCCTACAAGGACGTCAACCTGCTGGCCATGCGCCTGCTCGCCCCCGGCGGGATCCTCTTCACCTGCACCTGCTCGGCCGCCGTGGACGCCGATCTCTTCCAGAAGATCGTCTTCGGGGCCTCCGTGGACGCCCGCGTGCCGCTGCGCCTCCTGGAGCGCCGGGGCGCCGGCCCGGACCACCCGGTGGCGCTCGACTGCCCCGAGAGCGAGTACCTCCGCGGGCTCCTGTGCGTCCGGGAGGCCGTCGGACCGGCCACGGGCTGACGGTGCTCTACAGAGGGGGGATCGGCCGGAGCGCCCGGGCGGGGTCGAGCAGGTCCAGGAGGACCGGGCGCAGCCGCTTCCGCACGAGCGCGACGGCGCGGAGCTGGAAGCGGAGGAACGGGAAGCGGTCCGCCGGCACGAGGAGATCGTCCGCGCCGGCCAGGTCCGACACCACCTTGAGGACCACGCACCGGCGCGCACCGGCGGCGGCGAGCACGCCGGCCGCCTCCATCTCGCAGGCGTCCGCGCCGCGGGCGGCCAGCCG
>JBFYZZ010000272.1:0-17353 GCA_041309225.1 Deltaproteobacteria bacterium
GCCGGCACGGACAGGCCGAGCGCCAGCCCGACACCCGTGACCAGCGCGAAGAGCATGGGGGCCGTCGGCCGGGGCACCCGACCCACGGCCAGGCCCACCGCGAGACAACCGGCCACGGCAGCCACCGCCGCGCCCTGGAGGGCCGCCCGGACGGCCAGGTGGCGGCGCTCACGGTGCGAGAGCGCGCGCAGCAGGTCGAGGATCCGGCGGACGTCGGGGTTCATGGACGGCCGACAGTGTATCCGCGACCCCGGTGGCCGACCCCGGTCCCGCCGCCCCCTGATCCATGTCAGGAACGTCGGTTCGGGGAGGTCCCCGCTCCCTTCTCGCCTGGATGGGAATCCGACACGGGGCCCGGACGGATCGGGCGGTTCCGCCATCCCCTTGCCGCACCGGGGGCGGTGGAGATACGACCGCAACCCTTTGACCCTTCCTCACCGCGCATCCCCCCGGCCCGTGCCGGCCGGGGCCCTGGAGCACCGGCATGCCCACCGACCTCGCTGTCTTCGTCCAGGAACGTGCCCGGGAGTGTGGACACGACCGCACCCGCCTGCTGGACGTCTTGCGCGCCGTCCAGCGCGAGTTCGGCCACGTCTCCTCCGAGGCCATGGACCTCGTCGCCCGGGCCCTGTCCGTCCGCCGGGTGGACGTGGAGGGCGTCGTGTCGTTCTACGCCTTCCTCTCGCGCGATCCGACGGGCCCCGTCGTCGTCCGCCTCTCCGACTGCCCCGCATGCCGCCTGCACGGCATGGAGGCGGTGGGCGCGGCCTTCGAGGAGGTCCTGGGCACGAGCTTCGGCGCCACCACCCCCGACGGCCGGATCACGCTCGAGCACACCCCCTGCATCGGGCTGTGCGACCAGGGCCCGGCCGCGCTCGTCAACGACGTCCCCATCACGCGCCTCACCCCCGAGCGGGCCCGGGACATCGCCCGTCGCCTGGCCGCCGGGAGCTCCCCGTGGGACCTCGTGCCGGCCGCCCGGGACGCCGCGGATCCCGCCGCCCGCGTCCACGCCCTGGTGGACAGCAACATCCGCAAGGAGGGCCTGCTCGTCCTCGCGCCCCTGCCCCCGGGGCAGGCCGTTCGCAAGGCCCTGGCCCGCACGCCCGAGGCCGTCATCGAGGAGGTCAAGGCCTCGCGGCTCTGCGGGCGCGGCGGCGCGGGCTTCCCCGCCGGCCTGAAGTGGGAGTTCGCCCGCAAGGCGCCTGGCGACGTCAAGTACGTGGTCTGCAACGCCGACGAGGGCGAGCCGGGCACCTTCAAGGACCGGGTCATCCTGACCGAGAACCCGGACCTGGTCTTCGAGGGCATGACCATCGCGGGCTTCGCCATCGGCGCACGGGAGGGCATCGTCTACCTGCGCGGCGAGTACGAGTACCTCCGCGCGCACCTCGAGGCGGTCCTGACCCGGCGGCGCACCGCGGGCCTGCTCGGCCCCGCGGTCGCCGGCCACGAGGGCGTCCCCTTCGACATCCGCATCCAGATGGGCGCCGGCGCCTACATCTGCGGCGAGGAGTCGGCCCTGATCGAGTCGGCCGAGGGCAAGCGCGGGGTGCCCCGCAACCGCCCGCCGTTCCCGGTCTCCATCGGCTACCTCGGCAAGCCCACCTCCGTGAACAACGTCGAGACGTTCTGCTGCGCCGCCCGCGTGGTGGACACCGGCGCCTCCTGCTTCTCCTGCGTGGGATCCGTCCGTTCCACGGGCACCAAGCTCCTCTCGGTGTCGGGCGACGTCGCGCGGCCCGGCATCTACGAGGTGGCCTTCGGGGAGAGCATCGGGGAGTTCCTCGCCATGGTCGGTGGCGAGGGGGCGATCGCGGTCCAGGTCGGGGGCCCCTCCGGCACGTGCATCGGGCCCGCGCAGTTCGACCGCCACATCGCCTTCGAGGACCTGGCCACCGGCGGGTCCATGATGGTGTTCGGTCCCGGCCGCGACATGGTGCAGGTGGCCGCGTGGTTCATGGATTTCTTCGTCCACGAGTCCTGCGGCTGGTGCACCCCCTGCCGGGCGGGCAACGTCCTCATCCGCGAACGGCTCGGGCGCATCCTCGACGGGCGCGGCGTGCCCGCCGATCTCCCGTACCTCGAGGAGCTCTGTACCACCGTGAAGGCCATGAGCCGGTGCGGGCTCGGCCAGACCAGCCCCAACCCCGTGTGGTGGGGCCTCAAGAACTTCCGCCCCGACTGGGAGGCCCGCCTCCGGCCGGACGACGGCACGAACCCCGCCTTCGACCTCGACGCCGCCCTGGGCGACGCCGCACGCATCGCCGGGCGGGCCCCGGTCCACCACGCCTGACCCCGAGGATCCCATGAGCGACCCCTTCCGGTTCACCATCGACGGCATCGAGGTCACGGGCACCCCCGGCCAGACCATCCTCCAGGCGGCCCAGGACGCCGGCATCTGGATCCCCCGCCTCTGCTTCCTCGAGGGACTCGTGCCGGGTGGCAGCTGCAGGGTCTGCTCGGTCAAGGTCCAGGGCCGCTTCCAGGCCGCCTGCGCCTTCCCGGCCAGCCCCGGCCTGATCGTGGAGAACGACACGGAGGAGATCCAGGCGCTCAGGAAGCAGGTGGTGGAGATGCTCTTCGTGGAGGGCAACCACTTCTGCATGTTCTGCGAGAAGAGCGGCAACTGCGAGCTGCAGGCCCTGGGGTACCGGCTCGGGATCGCGAGCCCCCGCTACCCCTACCTCTTTCCGGTCCGGGATCTCGACGCGAGCCACCCGGACGTCTTCATCGACCGCAATCGCTGCATCCAGTGCGGCCGGTGCGTCCGGGCCTCCCGCGACCTCGACGGCAAGGGGGTCTTCGGCTTCGTCGAGCGCAGCGGGCACACGCGCATCGCGGTGGACGCCAACGGCGGCCTCGCCGGCACCCGCCTGGACGTCGACGACCGGGCGGTGACGGTCTGCCCCGTGGGCGCCATCTTGAGGAAGCGGGTCGGATTCGCGGTGCCGATCGGCGAACGCCGCTACGACCGAGAGCCCATCGGCACCGACGTCGAGCGTCGCGGTACCCGGGACTAGGACGGAGAACCCATGGACAAGCCCAAGATCGCCACCGCCTCCCTCGCCGGATGCTTCGGCTGCCACATGTCGCTCCTCGACATCGACGAGCGGATCCTCAAGCTCCTCGAGCTCGTGGACTTCGACAAGTCCCCCATCGATGACATCAAGCGGTTCACGGGCCGCTGCCGGGTCGGGATCGTCGAGGGCGGCTGCGCCAACCAGGAGAACGTCGAGGTGGCGCGCGACTTCCGGAAGCACTGCGACGTGCTCGTGGCCCTCGGCGACTGCGCCACGATGGGCGGCCTGCCCGCGCTGCGCAACGGCATCCCCCTCGCCGAGTGCCTGGAGGAGGCCTACCGCCACGGCCCCAGCGTCCACAACCCGTCGGGGGTCATTCCCAACGACCCCGAGATCCCGCTGCTCCTCGACCAGGTCCGTCCCCTGTCCGACGTCGTCAAGGTCGACGTCTCCCTGCCCGGCTGCCCGCCCTCGGCGGACGCCATCTGGGAGGCGCTCACCGCGCTCCTCGAGGGTCGGGCCCCCAACCTCACCTACGACCAGCTCAAGTACGACTGACGCGGGCGCACACAGGAGATCCCATGTCCGGACTGAACCGCATCGCGATCGAGCCCGTGACCCGCGTGGAGGGCCACGGGAAGGTCACGGTCCTCCTCGACGACGCCGGGCGCGTCCACCAGACCCGCCTGCACATCGTCGAGTTCCGTGGCTTCGAGCGCTTCATCCAGGGGCGTCCCTTCTGGGAGGTCCCGGTCCTCGTGCAGCGCCTGTGCGGGATCTGCCCCGTCAGCCACCACCTCGCCGCGGCCAAGGCCATGGACGGGGTGGTGGGCGTCGACCGCCTCACGCCCACGGGCGAGAAGATGCGGCGCCTGATGCACTACGGGCAGACGCTCCAATCGCACGCGCTCCACTTCTTCCACCTCGTCTCCCCGGACCTCCTCTTCGGCTTCGACGCCGACCCGGCCATCCGCAACGTGGTGGGCGTGGCGAGGGACCCCCGCTTCGCCGAGCTGGCCGTCCGCGGCGTGCTCATGCGGAAGTACGGGCAGGAGGTCATCCTCGCCACCGCCGGCAAGAAGATCCACGGCACCGGGGCCATCCCCGGTGGCATCAACAAGGCCCTCTCGGCCGCGGACCAGGCCCGCCTCCAGGCCGACGTGGACGCGATGATCCAGTGGTCCGTCGAGACTCTGGCGCTGTGCAAGCGCTACACGCTGGATCACCTCGCGGAGCTGGCCGACTTCGGCTCGTTTCCCTCCAACCACCTGTCCATCGTCCGCCCGGACGGCGCGATGGACCTGTACGACGGCGTGCTCCGCGCCGTCGACGCCGAGGGCGGGATCCTCATCGACCAGGTGCGACCCGACGACTACCTCCAGGTCATCCGCGAGGAGGTTCGCCCCTGGTCCTACATGAAGTTCCCCTTCCTCCGCTCGCTCGGGCCCGAGACGGGCTGGTACCGGGTGGGGCCGCTCGCCCGCCTCAACACCTGCGACTTCATCGACACGCCCCTCGCGGAGGCCGAGCGCCAGGAGTTCAAGGCCCTCGCGGGCGGGAAGCCGGTCAACGTGACCATGGCCTACCACTGGGCCCGGCTCATCGAGGTGGTCCACGCCGCAGAGAAGATCCGTGACCTGCTCGCGGATCCCGACATCCGCGGTACCGATCTCGTGGTGCTGGGCACGCGCCGTCCCGAGGGGGTGGGCATCGTCGAGGCACCACGCGGGACCCTGTTCCACCACTACCGGGTCAACGATCGCGACCAGGTGGAGATGGCCAACCTGATCGTCAGCACCACCAACAACAACGAGCCCATGAACCGGGCCGTCCACAAGGTGGCCATGGACCACCTCGACGGGAAGCCCCTCACCGAGGGCGTGCTCAACCGCATCGAGGTCGCGATCCGCGCCTACGATCCCTGCCTCTCCTGCGCCACCCATGCCATCGGCCACATGTCGCTGGTGGTGGAGGTCCTGGACGCGGCGGGGCGCGTCGTGGATCGGATCGGACGCTGAGCGGCGTGCTCGTCCTCGCCGTCGGCAACCCGGCCCGGGCGGACGACGGCCTGGGACCGGCCCTGGCCGAGGCGCTGGAGCGGCTCGCGCTGCCGGGCGTCACGGTCCAGGCCGGGTACCAGTTCGACGCGGAGGACGCCTGGCTGGTCGCCCGTCACCCCATCGTCGTCTTCGTGGACGCTGCCGCCGAGGGGCCCGCACCCTTCGCATTCGCCCGCGTCGAGCCCGCCGCCGACACGTCGTTCACCACGCACGGGCTCACCCCCGGGATCGTGCTCGGGCTCGCCCGCGACTGCTTCGGGTGGCAGGGCGAGGGGTGGATCCTGGGCATCCGTGGCGTGTCCTTCGAGCCGTTCGTGGAGCGGCTCACCGGGGAGGCCTCGGCCCACCTCGAGGCCGCGCTGGCGTTCCTCGCCGAGGGACTCCGCTCGGGGACCTTCATGGGGTGGCCGGCCCCTCGGGAGCTCACGTGATCCGCCCGCCCCTCGCCCTCGCCCTCCTCGCCTTCCTGGCCACGGGTTGCGGGCGGAACTCCGGCTCGGCGGACGGGCCGCTGCTCCTCTTCTGCGGCTCGGGTCTGAGGATCGCGGCGGACGATCTCATCCGCACCTTCCACGAGCGCACCGGGATCCGCGTCGAGCCCACCTACACCGGGTCCGGCTGCATGACGGCGCAGGTCGAGGTGGGGGGTGCGGGCGATCTCTTCATGCCCGGGGAGCTGTTCTACATGGAGCAGGCCGCGGACCGGGGCCTGGTGCGGGAGTGGCGCGTGGTGGCCTGGTTCCTTCCGGTGATCATGGTGCAGCCGGGGAACCCCCACGGCATTCGGACCCTCGAGGATCTCTACCGTCCGGGCTTGAGGGTGGGCCTGGGCGACCCCAAGGCCTGCGCCGTGGGCGACTTCACCCCCCGGCTCCTGGCGGCCCATGGGCTGTCGGCGGAGGCGCTCGCCCCCAACGTGACCGTCACGTTCGCTACGGCGCCCGAGATCGGCACCGCCGTCGAGCTCGGCGCGGTGGACGCCGCCATCCAGTGGGACGCGGTGGCCGCCATGTACCTCGACGGCGCAGACGTCGTCCCCATCCCCACGAGCGAGGCCACCCGCTCGGCCGTGCCCCTCGGGGTGCTGACCTCCAGCCGGCACCGGGACCGGGCGCTGGCCTTCCTGGACTTCGTGGCGAGCCCCGACGGCCGGGCCATCTTCGAGCGACACCGCTACACCGTGGATCCCGAGCACCCCACGTTCCCCTCCGAAGCCGGGCCGTGACCGACCTGCCCCCCCGGCCGGCCGGTCGGGCCCTGCTCCTCAAGGCCGGCCTGTCCAGCGTGCTCTTCGCATGGATGGGCATCGTGCTCGCGGTCTTCGCAGCCAACGCCCTGTGGCTCGCACGGACGGATCCCGCCACCGGGACCTCGTACCTGGGCGCGCTCCTGGCCGACGACGCGTTGCGGAGCGAGGTGGCGTTCTCGATCCGGCTCTCCTTCGCCACCTCGCTCATCACGGCCGCGCTGGGCACCCTGCTGGCGGTGCCCTCGGCCTACGCCCTCTCGCGGTTCCGCTTTCCGTTCCTCCGCGTGGTGGACACCATCGTGGACCTGCCCCTGGTGGTCCCGCCCCTCATCGCCGGTGTGGCGCTGCTCCTCTTCTTCCGGCAGTCCGTGCCGGGCCGGTTCGTGGACGAGCACGTGCTACGGGTGGTCTACAGCCGCACGGGCATCGTCGTGGCGCAGTTCTTCGTGTCCTCCGCCTTCGCGATCCGCGCGGTCAAGGCCTCGTTCGACCTGGTGAACCCCCGCTTCGAGGCCGTGGCCCGGTCGCTCGGCTGCACGCCCTGGGGCGCGTTCCGGCAGGTGGCGCTGCCGCTCGCACGCACCGGCATCGTGGCGGGCTTCGTGATGACCTGGGCCCGGGCCATGGGCGAGTTCGCGCCCGTCATGATGCTGGCGGGCTCCACGCCCATGAAGACGGCGGTGCTGCCCATCACGGCGTTCCTGAACATGTCCGCCGGCAACGTGGAGGCGGCCATCGCCGTGGTGGTGCTCATGGTGCTGCTGTCCACGGTCACGCTCGTGGTCTTCAAGCGCCTCGGCGGCCAGGGGTACCTCTGGTGATCGAGGTCCGCGGCCTGGCCATCGACCTGGGGGCCTTCCACCTCCGCGACGTGGACCTGCACGTCCGGGAGGGCGAGTTCTGCGTCCTCCTCGGGCCCACGGGCGCGGGCAAGACCGTGCTCGTGGAGTGCATCGCCGGCCTCCAGCGACCCACGGCCGGCTCGGTGCGGCTTGCGGGTCGTGACGTCACCGGCTGGCCCCCGGAGCGTCGCGAGGTGGCCTACGTCCCTCAGGACTACTGCCTGTTCCCTCACCTGACGGTCCGCGAGAACATCGCCTTCGGGCTCCGCCTGCGCGGCGTCGACGGTCCCGGGCGGGCGCAGCGGATCGCGGACCTCGCCAGCCTGCTGCAGGTGGAACCCCTGCTCGACCGGCACCCGCTCACGCTCTCCGGCGGGGAGAAGCAGCGCGTGGCCCTGGCCCGGGCCCTGGCGATCCGGCCCCGGCTCCTGCTGCTCGACGAGCCGCTCGCGGCCCTCGACGCCCGCACCCGGGAGCAGGTCGCCGACGAACTCAAGGCCGTCCAGCGGGAGAGCGGCACCACCACGATCCACGTGTCCCACGACCTCGAGGAGACCTGGGCCCTGGCCGACCAGGTCGCGGTCCTGGTGGACGGCCGCCTCCTCCAGGCGGGGACGCCCAGGGAGGTGTTCGACCGGCCGTCTACGCGGGCCCTCGCGGAGTTCGTCGGATCGGGCAACCTGCTGGAGGGCCGCGTGGAGGAGGGGCCCGCTGGCCCGCGCTTCGTTCGCGGGGGCCTCGAACTCGCGGTGCCCGGCGGGCGATCCGGTCGCTGGATCCTCGTGGTCCGCCCAGAGGCCTTGCGCGTGGATCCCACGCCGCCGCCCGGGGGCGGGGAGACGTGGCCGGGTACCGTGGAGCACGTGTCGGACCGGGGAGCCACGGTCCGGCTCCTCGTCGCCGCCGCCGGTGCGACCTGGAGCGCCCTCCTGTCCCCTCGCGAGGCGGCGGCGCTCCCGATCGAGCCGGGCGCGCGGGTCTGGATCCGGGTGCCCCCCGAAGCTCGCCACCTCGTGCCGCCCTGAGCCGCCCCGGGGCTGGCTCCCGATCGCGCTTCGCCCGCGGTATCCTGGAGCCGTGATCGCACGCCTCTCCGCGGCCGTCCTCGGGTGCTGCCTCCTCCTCGCCCTGGAGGGTTCCCCCGCCGAGGCGGTGGGCTCCGGCCCCGAGGTGGATCCCTTCCTGGCCACCCCCGAGATGGAGACCTGGGCCAGGGAGGCCACGCGGGGGTGCCCGGACGCCCGGGCGCGCCTGGCGTGCCTGCAACGGGCGCTCCTCGCGCCGGCCTTCGGGTTCGACTACGCGGCCTCCGACACGCTGACCGCCTCCGATGCGTTCCGCGATCGGCGCGGCAACTGCTTCACGTTCACCGCGCTCTTCGTGTCGCTGGCCCGCGCGGCGGGCCTGCGGGCGGACATGGTGCGGATCCCCGAGGTGCGGGCGGTGGACCGGGACGGGTCCCTCGTGGTGGTCGTGCGCCACCTCGCGGTGGCCGCCTGGGACGGCGCGACGGCCATCGTGGTGGACTTCGGGGGCCTCGACCGGGGCGTCGAGCGCGCCTACGAGGTGGTGGACACGCACGGCGCGGCGGCCATCTACCGGAACAACCGTGGTGCCCAGGCCCTGCGCGACGGGGACGTGGCGGGGGCGATCGAGGATCTGCGCCGGGCGGTACGCCTCGCCCCCGACTGGCCCGAGGCCAGGGTCAACCTGGGGGTGGCCCTGCGGCGGGCGGGCGACACGCGGAGCGCCTACGACGCCTACCGGGACGCGCTCGTCCTCGACCCCGGCAACCCCTCGGCGCTGGCCAACCTGGCAGTCCTGTACGGCGCGGAGGCGCAGCCCGAGGCGCAGGCCGACGCCCTGAGGGCGCTCTCCGGTCCGCGCGTCACGGTCTACGCCCTCCTCGCGCTCGCGCAGGTGGAGATGGCCGCCGGGAACCTCCCCGCCGCCCGCCGCGCGCTCCGCAGGGCGTGGTGGCGGGATCCGGGCCTGCCCGAGGTCCACGAGGCGCTGGCGACCTGGCACGGCCTCGCGGGCCACCCCCGGGCGGCCCGGCGGCACCTCTCGCGGGCGGAAGCCCTGGCGGATCGCGAGACATCCCCATGAGCGGAGGACATGCCATGCCGAGCGTCGTCGCCTTCAACGGCGGCCCGCGCAGGGGACAGCAACACCGGCCTTCTCCTCGCCGAGGTCCTCGCGGTGCTCGAGGCCGATGGGCTCCGGACGTGCCCGGACGGGCCCCGCAGGCGCCCGGGTCAGCGGAACGCCACCACCACGGTGAGGGCCTCCGGCTCCGTGACCGCGTCCACGACGCGGGGCGAGAACCGCCACCGGCTCGCCGCGCGTACGCCCTCGGCGCGCAGCGGCTCGGGGCACTCAGCCCGCGCCCGGGCGTTCGTCGGGCGACCGCCGGGATCGACCGTGAGGTCCACCGGGCAGGCGCCGGCGGCGAGGCCCGCCTTCCGGGCCGCCCGGGGCAGGCGCGGAGTGACCTCCCGGGTGGCCCGGGCCGGGTGGACGAGCTTGATACCGGGCGGCCCGACCGACCCTAGGAAGGCGGCCTCCCCACCCGGATCCACCTCCGCGTGGAGCGTGGTGGTACCGACCTTCTCCGAGTAACGGTAGACGTAGCGGACGGTGAAGCGGGTCTCTCCGACGGCGGCGCTCGGGTCCCCCGGCTCGAGGCGCCACGCGCGGGTAGCCGCCTCGCAGGGCGCCGCCATGGGCGGGTGGCAGTCGGCCGCCGTAAGGGCCACGGGGGCTCCCGCGAGCGTCCAGGTGACGTCCACCGGGCAGGTGTGGAAGGGCGCGTCGTCGGTGAGCCAGGCCACGTCCTGGACGGGCAGGAGGAAGGCGGTCGCCCGGACGTCCCAGGGCCAGGCGTCGATCGGGAGGGGATCGTCGGGGACGCTCGGCTCCTCGTGGATGGCGGGCACCGGGGGCTCGCCGGAGGCCGCCTCGGGCTCCCGGGCGAGCGCGGGACCGCAGGCGAGGAGCACCACGAGCGGGAGACGTGCACGGAGGGGCACGGGCAGGACCTCTTCTAGGCGAAGCGCTCGAATCGGTCGCGATCCACCTTGCAGATGGGGCACTTGAGGGGAGGCTGAGGTCGGGCGCACAGGTACCCGCAGACCTTGCACCGCCACACCGGGAGGCCGGAGCGGGTGAAGCCCACCAGGACCTCGTCGTGGGCCTCCTCGGCGACGGGCGGAGGTGCCGGGCGGCCCTCCGCCGCCGGGGAGCGCCGCCGAGGGGGCCGGCGCTCGGGCACCGGCCCGAGACGGCGCGCGCCCCGGGCCACCTCCTCGGAGACGTAGAGCGCGCAGTAGCACGCGCCGTGGTCGGCGAGGTCGGGATCGCGGTAGTCGCAGGGACAGATGAGGTCGAGGTCCCGGCTGCGCGTACCGGAGGCGAGCCGGCAGGGGCACGCGAGGTAGCCGTACCGCGCCCGATTCGTGACGAGGCCGTCCATCAGGTCCAGGACGAAGGCCTCGTCGGGGTTGAGCAGGTAGCCGCCGCTCTCGGCGTCGGCCCGGATCTGGGCGAGGAGGCGCCGGGCGTCTTCGCTGTGGGCCATGGTCCCTCCGGCCGGACTAGGTGAGCTCGAGGAGCTGCTTCAGACGGTCCTCGTCGAAGCCGAGGACCACCTCCGAGTCGTCCACGACCACCGTGGGGTAGGAGCCCCAGGGGTTGAGTTGCTGGACGCGCTCCTCGGCGACGTCCCGCTCGGCGTCCCCGAGCAGGTCGACATCGTCGAACGTGTAGTCGACCCGGTGATCCTCGAAGAACTGCTTGGTCTTCCGGCACCAGCCGCACGTGCTGAGGGCGTAGAGGTGGACCCTGTGCGCCATGGAGCCTCCGCGGAGCTGGGGGATGCTCCCTACTGCGAGCGGTGCGGCCTGCCAAGGACCGGCCGCGACTGGCGCCGGACGAGGCCCAGGGCGAGGAGTGCGAGGCTGGCGGTGGCGCCCCGGGAGGGCCGGGCGCTGCAGCCACAACCGCCCTCCTCGGGCGGGGGCGGTACGCCGGAGTCGGCGTGGGCGGCCAGGTAGGCGTCCACGTCGGCGTAGATGGACTGCATGTTGTCGATGACGAGGTTCAGGGCCAGGCCCTCCGGCACGTCCGCCGAGAGGAGGGTGGCCAGGATCCAGGTGGACATGAGGCGCGTACTGGCGTCGCCGTGCGGCAGGACCACGTTGAGGTAGTACTGGTCGTCCACCGTGAGCCAGGAGACGCTCACCTCGGCGGGGCTGGTGAGCCAGGTGCGCTGCACCAGCGCGAGGCCCTGCCCGGTCTCCACCCACCGGTACTGCCCGTGGTTCGTGGTCGAGATCGTGACCCCCAGCGGGTAGTGGTTGGTCATCGCATTGGCGACCTCGAGGATCTCGCACTCCCGCTGCAGGAAGCAGTCGACGTCGGTCAGGTACTCCCGGTCGTACCGCTCGTAGATGTCGGGCGAGAGCGTCTCCGGATCCACCATGACGAGCGTCCAGGCGGTCTCCCAGACGGGATCCCGGCCCCGGGTGGCCACCGCCGCTCCGTGGAGGTTCTCGAGGTCCGGCACCTCGTCCTCGATGGGCTCGAGCACGCCCGCGTCCAGGTTGGTGACCTCGTAGCCCTCCAGCGTGGACTCGAGGTTGGCCGGGTCGGACAGCCAGGCGTCAAGGTTGGCCAGGCCCGTCTCGAGGGCGCGGGGATCGTCGTCGGCGAGGTGGCCGAACACGTACCCGCACAGGTCGGCCAGCTCGTCGGGCGCATCGGGCGGACCGCAGGCCGCGACCGGGAGGACCAGGAGGGGGAGCCACCGGCCTGTCATGCGCTCCCCGCTCGGAGCAGGTCCGCCCGCCGTCCCCATGGGGTGGACCGGACCCCGAGCGGCTCGACGATGCGGTCGAGCTGCTCGGGTCCGAAATCGATGTGGAGCAGGTCCAGGGCCTCGTCGCGGGTCATGAGGCCCTGCCGGATGAGGCGGCTCATCTCCACGTGGTAGTGCGTGTAGCCGAAGTGCCGCATCGCGTTCCACACGGACACGAAGTTGAGCGCGCAGTTGGTGGAGCGCTTCGGGTAGGAGCACGTCGGCTCCCGCCAGTCCACCTCGCGGCGGATCGTCTCCAGCAACTCCTCGGGCGCGTGCGGCAGGAACCAGTGCGGGGAGAGCACCAGCGCCCGGTGGCGCCGCCGCGCCCGGTGGAGGACCTCCTCCATGGAGGCGGGTAGGGCCCGGTAGCGGGGATCGCCGTGCACGTGCCGATCGATGAAGGCGCGGGTGGCCAGCCCCATGCGCCGGAACTCGGGTTCCGAGGGGTCGCACTCGCACTTGGACAGGACCGCCCGCCGGGTGCTCTGGCCCCGAGTCCAGCCCGCGACGATGAGCGGGATCCCGAACCGTACGGCCATCTGGAAGGTCAGGTCCATGTACCAGATGGAGCAGATGTGGCAGAGGACGGCGGGCGATCCCGTCTCCAGCAGCGTCCGGAACACCCCGTGGAGGTCCGTGGAGCGATACCGGAGGAAGTCCACCCCCAGGATCCGGACCGCCCGCTGGACGTTGGCCACCGCCTCCTCGGACTCGAACCCGTGGTCGAACATGAAGGCCAGGACCTTCGCCCGGTATCGCCGCACCATGTAGACCAGGGCCGCGGTGCTGTCCTTGCCCCCGGAGCACATGACGAGGCAGTCCCAGGTCCCCTTGCCCCGGTGCTGATTGAGAAGGCGGGTGAAGTCGGTCTCGTGGAACGTGGGAACGGGCTCCGCCCGCTCGAGGTCCCAGGCGTGGCAGACCGAGCAGACGCCCCGACCGTCGAGGACGATGTCGGGGGGGCTCTCGGGGAGCACGCAGCGGCGGCAGATCCGGGGCTCCACGGTCAGGTCCCTCCACCGGAGGGGGGAGGGCGGCCGCCCCGGAGGCGCCGGAGGCACGCCTCCAGGATGCCCAGCATCGCCTCCACCTCCTCGGGGCGCGTGGTCCGGGCGAGCGTGATCCGGATCGAGGAGGCGGCCTCCTCGTGCGTACGCCCGATGGCCGTGAGGATGGCACTGGGCGGGCTCCCCGCGCCGTGGCAGGCGCTCCCGGCCGACACGGCCACGCCCTCGGCCGAGAGCGCGAGCACGAGGTCGCTCGCCAGGATCCCGGGGATCACCACCGAGACGTGGTGAGGCAGGCGGCGGTCCCGCGGGCCGTTGAGCCGGACGCCCGGCCAGGCGAGGACGACGTCGAGGATGCGATCGCGCAGGGAGGCCATGCTCGGGGTGTCGTCGGGCGTGACCGCCTCCACCGCCGCGGCGAACCCGGCGATGGCGGGGGTGTTGGTGGTGCCTCCGCGGGCGCCGCCCTCCTGCCCGCCTCCGTGCAGGAGCGGTACGAGGGGGGTGCCGGGGCGGACCCAGAGCGCGCCCACGCCCTTGGGCCCGTGCATCTTGTGCCCGTTCACCGTGACCAGGTCGAGGCCGGCCTCCTCCACCCGGAGCGCGACCCGACCGAACGACTGGCAGGCGTCGGTGTGGAACCGCACGCCGTGCGCGCGGCAGATCCGCCCCACCGCGCACAGGTCCTGCAGCGTGCCGATCTCGTTGTTGGCGGCCTGGACGGACACGAGCGCAGTCTCGGGCCGGATCGCGGCCTCGACGGCGGCCGGATCCACGAAGCCGTGGACGTCCACCGGCAGGATCGTGAGCTCGTACCCGCGTGCCGCGAGCCAGCGGGCGGGCTCCAGCACGCTGGGGTGCTCCACGGCCGTGGTCACGAGGTGGCCCGTGGCGTGGAGGAGCAGCGTGCCCTTCAGGGCCAGGTTGTTGGCCTCGGTGCCGCCCGAGGTGAAGACCACGCCCGCCGGGCTCCCCCCCAGAGCCTCGCCCAGGACGGCCCGGGCCCGCGCCACCACCCGGGCGGCCCGCACGCCCGACTCGTGGAGGGAGGCGGCATTGCCCCAGGCGTCCCGCTCGGCCTCGGCCATGGCCGAGGCGGCCCGGGGATCGAGGGGTGTGGTGGCGGCGTGGTCGAAGTAGAGGTCCATGGGCCGTCGGCGTCCCGTATCCGGCCCCGGGGATCCCGGCCTTCCTCTCGGATCCGGATGCCGCCGGACGGTCAGGCCCCCGCGAGCGCCGCCCGATCGACGGCGGTGCGCTCGCGGAGGGAGAGCGCGCCCGCGAAGCACTGGAGCGTGCACAGTCCGCACCCGGTGCACCGCGCGGGATCGGTGACGGGACGGCGGTCGACGTCGAGCACGATGGCCAGGTACGGACACCGGACGCAGTTCCCGCAGCGCAGGCAGAGGTCGGGGTCGCAGGTGGAGATCCGCTTCTCGGCGGAGAGGTCGGGAAAGGCGCGGATCGGCCGGGGCAGGGCGCGGCCCACGAGCGTGGCGACATCCGGGATCCCCCGATCGGCCATGAGGTGTGAGAGTCCGGAGTGGAGGTCGTCCACGACGGACAGGCCGTACTTGAGGATGACGGAGCAGAACTGCACGGTCTCGGCGCCGAGCGCGAGGAAACGGGCCGCGGTGTGGTGGTCCATGGCCCCGCCGTTGCCGGAGACCGGCACGCCCAGGTGGGCGACGGAGGCCAGCGTGAGGTTCGTGACGGGGGCGATGCCCGCCCCCGAGAGCCCCACCACGATCCCCTCCTCCCACTCGGGCTTGTCGCCCCAGCGGAAGGTCAACCCCGGGAACGTGTTGGCCAGCGTGACGCCCGCGGCCGCCCCGGGATGGCGGCCGAGCACCTCCTCGATCGCCTTCCCGATCGCCGCGATGGACGTGACCGCGGCCGTGAGCTTGAAGAGCTTGGGCACCCCGGGCCGGCCCGCCTCGAGGATCCACTCGACGATCTTCGCAGTGAGACGTGCATTCTGGGAGACGATGTCTCCCTCGGTCCCGTCCCCGCCCTGGGGGCAGGACAGGCTGTACTCGATCGCCATCGCGCCCGCATCCTCGAGCTTGCGGGTGTTGGACACCCAGGCCGCGCGGTCGCGCTCGTCGTCGCCCGTGATCGGGCCGCCCGTCGACCCGATGGTGAGGCGGTCCGGCCACGCCTCCACGAGGCGGGCGATCTCTTCGCACGCCCGGTCGAGCGGGTGGTCCGACACGTTGTCGCAGTTCCCCCAGGTATCGCCCGGAAAGCGGAACATGCAGGCCCCGGGGATGTGGACGGACCCGCCGTCGAACGCGGTCTTGAGGACGCCCCCGGACCAGCCGGCCTCGTAGGCGCGCTGCATCTGCTGGTACCCGTCGGTCGGCGGACCCGCCGAGAGCAGGAACGGCGAGCGGATGGGCCGGCCGAAGAAGCGGGTGTCGAGCGGGACCGGGATCGCGCGCCAGCCTGGCAGCCGGCCGGGGCCGTGGGTGTGGCGGGGCACGATCGGTCGCGGCTGGCCGGCCAGCAGGGCGTCCACCTCCTCGGCGGCGTTCTTGCCCGAGGCCACGGCCGAGACCACGTACGTGGGTCCGTTGCGGGCGTCGCCCGCCGGGACGACGAGGGGGTGGTCCGGCCACGCTACGGAGCACCGGGCGCCGATGGCCACGATCACGTGGTCCACGTCGGGACGGAACGCCGCGCTGCCCCGGACGCCGACCACACTCGAGGGGTGGAAGGGCCGATCGGGGGGGAGCGCCACCCGCTCGGTGTCGAGTCCGGCGATCCGGCCACCGTGGAGGCGGATCCTCCGGATCCGCGTGCGACCGGTCACCGCCACGCCGGCGGACAGGACCTCGGCCCGGGCGGTGGCGTCCAGCGGCATCTCGGCCCAGGTCTCGAGCGCGATGAGCTCGACCGAGCGGGCGCCCCGCTCGAGGGCGGTGACCGCGCAATCGACCGCCGTGGCTCCGCCGCCCACCACCACCGCGTGGCCCGCGAATCGGTGGTGACTCGGATCGCGAAGAAGGTCCAGGCCGCGGACGGCAGCGTCCTCGCCCGGCACGCCGAGCGCCAGCGGGACGGTGAGACCGGCGGCCACGACGACCGCGTGGAACCCCTCCTCGAGGAGGGTGGCCGGATCGTCCACGCGCGAGCGAGGCCGGAGCGCGATCGATCCGAGCGAAAGCGCCCAGGCCACGTCGGATCGGAGCACGGCCCGGGGCAGGCGCCGATCGGGGATCCGGTGGAGGGTGCCGCCGGGGACGTCCTGCTCGTCGAACACCACCACCGTGTGGCCCCGGAGGGCGAGCATGGCGGCGGCGGCGAGGCCCGCGGGACCCGCGCCCACGACCGCGACCCGGCGCCCGGTGGACGGGGCCGCGATGGGCGCAGGCAGGTTCCCGTGCGGTCCCCCCCCGGCCCGTCGGGCCCGCTCCACCAGCGCCGCCTGGACGGCCGGGATGCGGATGGGTGCGTCGAGCCCCCGGCGGGCGCAGGCCGCCATGCACAGGGCGTCCGGGCACACGAACCCGCACACGCCCCCGAGGGGGTTCTGGAGCAGGATCTCCGCCGCCGCCCGCCGCACGTCCGGGAGGTCGCCCACCCGGGCGGCGAGGATGAAGTCGGCGGCCGAGCAGCGCGCCGGGCAGGCCTCGCGGCAGGGCTTCTCCTCGCAGGCTTCGCAACGGGCGATCTCGGCACGGAGCTGGGCGTCTGAGAGGAGCGCCGGAGGGGGCAAGCGGAGGCCGTGGGCAGGGGGCGTGGATCGTCCTATCACGGCCCACCCGGGCAGCCGCCGGCGCCCTGTCCGATGCGTCCGCCGGCGCCGGTGCGTTCTTCGTGTGGCCGATCCGTGCGGCGTCGGTTAGGCATGCCGGCGTCCGCTGCCTCCCTCACCGGCTGACTTGTTCGATGGGAGGGGAGGGTTCTTCCCGGCAGCGGGCAGAGGACCCTTAGGGTCGAAGGTCGCGGGCGCCTCCCAGCCCGCATGGAACCGAAGGGAGCGCTCGACGCTCCTCACATCACCGGACGAGACATGGGCAACAAACTGTTTGTGGGCGGCCTTTCGTGGGGCACCACCGACGCCGGCCTGCGCACGGCGTTCGAGAAGCACGGCGAAGTGACCGACGCCAAGGTCATCACCGATCGCGAGACGGGCCGCTCCCGCGGCTTCGGGTTCGTGACGTTCGCCACCGACGAGGCGGCCCAGGCGGCCACCGAGGCGATGAACGGGACCGAGCTGGACGGCCGGACGATCCGCGTGAACGCTGCCGAGGACAAGCCTCAGGGCGGCGGTCGCGGCGGGCGCAGCGGCGGCTTCGGCGGCGG
>JBFYZZ010000273.1:0-21784 GCA_041309225.1 Deltaproteobacteria bacterium
CGGCGGCGCCACCCGTCGCGCGGTCGTGACCCCCCGGTGGGATCGGGCCTCGGTGCGCCAGCCCTGGGGCGCGGGCGTTCCGGGTGCGGGTCCGGTCCTCGGGAGCCTCGACCTGGAGCTCACCGTGGTGCTCGGGCCGCGAGAGGCCCGGTACGAGGGCCGCACGCACCCGCCCTGCACCGACAACGACCGGGGTCTGTAGCCCATGTCCCCACCGTCCCCCGGCCGGCGCCGCGGACAGGCGGCGGTGCTCGTCGCCCTGGTCCTGTTCGTCCTGGTCCTCTTCCTGGCGCTGGCCACGAACCTGGGCATCCTGGTCAACGACCGCATCCGGCTCCAGAACACGATCGACCTCGCCACCTACGCAGTGGCGTGGCGCGAGGCCCGCGCCCTCAACGAGCTGGCGCGGCGCAACCGGGACATCGCCTTCAAGGTGGCCGAGTGCCGGGCCCGGCTCGTGGGCCGGATCTGGGACGAGTGCAACTGCCTCCCGCCCGACTCCGGAGCCGAGGCGGCCATCGACCGGTGCGCCACCGAGATCGATGTCCTGGTCCGCCGCTTCCTCGACACCGCGTCGTACACCACGTCCGTGGCCCCCGCCCTCGCCGCAGGCCGCGCCACGGCCGAGGGCAACTTCGCCGGGGCTGGATCCCTGGTCTCGTTCATGGAGCACCTCCCCGGGTCCCCCACCCGCCGGGGCACCCACCACGCCGTCGCCAGCACAGGCGCGGTGGCCGCCATCGCCGACTTCGAGCAGGCCCACGTCGTGCTCAACTACGCGCACCTGGTGCAGTGCCCCGTGTGCGAAGGTGCCTGCTGCGTCACCGGCGTGGCCTTCCCCGAGCGCGTGGTGCCGGCCTGGTTCTGGAAACGCACCGACCGACCCGAGATCTGGGTCGAGGGGCGCATCGCCGGTGTGCCCCGCGCCCCCTTCCTCGACCTGCCCGGGCCGGGCGGTGGGTTCTTCGGGTCCGGCCGCGCCGCGCTCTGGGCCTACGCGGTCGCCAAGCCCTTCGAGGGCAGCGTGGGGCCGACCCGCCTCTCCGCGTCCGACCGCCACGGTTCCTGGCGGGTCGGGCCCCTCTACGTCCCCGGCCTCGCCCTGCTGCCCGATCCGGCCCTGGGCATGATCGACACGTACCGCGCCCGTCTGGCCGGCATCCACGAGGGCCTCACCGGCCCCGCCACCCCGGCCGATCTCATCGACCTTGAGGGGATCTGGCGCTCCTCCCGCTTCCACCACTGAGGCACCCATGTCTCGCCGGCGTGGCCAATCCGTGGTGGAGACCCTGCTCCTGGTGCCGATCCTGGTGCTGGTGATCCTGGCCACCCTGCAGCTCTTCACGCTCACCTTCGCCGCCCAGCACGCCCACCTGCGCGCCCGGGAGCACCTGCTCCACGGCCGCACCTGGTCGGGGGATCGCGCCTGGCGCACGAGCGGCGACACCGTGTTCGACGAGCGGGCGGGCACCTACCGCCGGGCCGCGCCGGGGGCGGTCCGGTTCGCGGCCACCGCCTCCGATCGATCCGTCCCGGGGGTGGGTGTCCGGGGTCTGGAGGTCACGGCCATGGCGGTGATCGTCACCGAGCCAGCCGCGGTCACGGCCACCCGTACCGGGCCAGCGCGGCCGCGGCGGCGTCGGCGGCCCGGAGCGTCCACGGGCCCAGGCCCGCCGGAGCGAAGCCCGCCGCCAGGGCCGCCTCCACCTCGTCGTCTTCGAACCCGCCCTCGGGCCCCACCAGGAGGCAACGGTCCCCCGCAGGCGCCGCCCCGGTCGCCGCTCCGGGCAGGAGCACCAGGCGGGCGGGGGGCAGGTCGTCCGCGAGCGCGGCCTCGAGCGGGCGGGCGGGGGCCACCACGGGCAGATCGGGCCGTCCACACTGCCGCGCCGACGCCTCGAGGATGCGCATCCAGCGCTCGGGCCGACCTTCACGGGCCACGGTCCGCCGCGTGATCACCGGTGCCACGGCGCTCGCACCGCTGGCGGTCGCGATCCGCAGGACCTCCTCGAACGCCGCCACCTTGAGCAGGGCCTGCAGCAGGATCACGCGCGGCCGGGCGAGGTCCGGGTACGCCACCGGGGCCAGTCCCTCCACCACGGCGAGGCCGTTCTCCACGCCCACCAGGCGGGCCTCCACCTCGCCCCCGGCCCCATCGAACAGGCGCAGCACCTCGCCGCGCGGATGGCGGCAGACCACCAGCACGTGGTGGCTGGTCGCGACCGGGAGCCGGGCCCGGGCGCCCGGTGCCGGGAGGGCGGGGCAGGGGTACCGGCGGGTCACGGCCGTACCCACTCGAGCAGGATCCACTCCCCGTCGTGGCGGATCCCCCCGAGCGCCAGGGGGGAGAAGACCCCGTCCAGGAGGCTCGGGAGGCGATCCTCCAGGATGCCGGCGAGCACGAGGTGGCGGCCCGCCAGGCGGACCAGGTCCGAGGCCATCCGGCGATGGGTCTCGGCGAACAGGTTGGCCACCACGAGGTCGTACCGGCCAGCGAGCGCGCCGAGGGGGCGGTCGTCGAACCGACAGGGCAGGTCGTTGGCACGGCCGTTGTCCCGGGCGGCACGCACGGCCTCGGGATCGGTATCGATCCCCTCCGACGCCATCCCCAGGCGCGCGGCGGCCAGGGCCAGGATGCCGGTGCCACACCCCACGTCCAGGCAGGTCCCGCCGGAGCGGGCCAGGCGGATCACGGCGTCCAGCGCGGCCCGCGTGGTGGGGTGGTCGCCGGTGCCGAACGCGAGGGCCGGCTCCACCACGAGGGCCCCCGGTGGGGCGTTCCAGGGGGGCGCCACCACGAGGCCGCCGCCGAGGACGAGGGGTCGGAACCGGGTCCTCCAGCCCTCCTCCCAGTCCCCCTCCCGGACCTCGCGGATCTCGATCCGGGCCGTGGGGGCGCCCGCCAGGATCGCTCCGACCCGGGCGAGCGGTCCCGTCAGGTCGGCGCCGGCGTCGAACCAGGCCAGGACCTCGAGGTCCGGGGGCGGCTCCGGGTCGGGACCCTCCTCCCAGGGCTGGCGGACCGGCCAGGGCTCGCCGCCCGCAGGACGCACCTCAGAGCCCAGGCAGCCGCCCCCCGAGGCGGCGGCCTCCACGAGGTGGGCGGCGTCCCGGGGCACGGTGGCCGCGAGACACCGCCAGGCCACGGCCCCTACTCCTCGTCCGGCGGGGGTTGGGGCGGGGGCATCCTCCGCCCCTTCCGGTGGGCGTCCACCAGCCGGAAGATGGCTTCGGGCCGGGCGCGGACCAGGACGAAGGCGTCGCCGTAGAGGCCCTTCACGTAGAAGGTGGGCGTACCGTGCACCTCCACCTTCGCGGCGGCCGCCACGTCCCGCCGCACGGTGCGCATCGGGGTGTCCCCCGCCATGCAGGCCAGGAAGGCCTCCGTGTCGAGCCCGACCTGGCTCGCGATGAACCGGAGGTCCTCCGGGGACTGGTAGGACTGGTTCTTCATGAGGAGGTCGGAGTACTCCCAGAAGCGACCCTGCTGGTGGGCGCACTCGGAGGCGAACGAGGCGTCGCAGGCGGTGCGGTGGCCCTCGTGGGACACCTCGGTGTTGCATCGGCTGGAGATGGGGTAGTGCTTGAAGCGGAGCTGGACGTCGGGATGGGCCCGGACGAGTTCCTTCATCTCCGCATTGGCGCGGGCGCAGTACGGGCACTGGAAGTCGGCCCACTCGACGATCAGGTAGGGTGCGTCGGTCCGGCCGAACACGGGCTCGGAGCCGCCGAGCTCCACCGGCCCCGGTGCCGTGAACACGCCGATCTCCAGCGCGTCGCCACCCTCGGCCTTCGCGAGCACGGCCTGCTTCATCCCCTGCCAGGCGAGGGCGCCCACGAACAGGGCGGCCAGGCCCGTCACCACGAGGGAGACGATGGTGCGGTCCCCGTCCGCGCCTCGGACCATGGCCGTCCAGGCCGGTGACGTGCCAGCAACCGACGCCCGCCGTGCGGCCACGACGGACCCCACGAGGAGGAGCAGGTTCTGGCCGTACATGCTCATGCAGAACAGGCACCAGGCGTGGATCCGCGCATGGGAGATCCAGGCCAGCCAGACGCTGTACAGGACCGAGAAGACGGCCAGGACGAGGAGGATCCGGGGGGCTCCCCGGTAGCCGGGGCGGCCGAGCCGCCACAGGGCGGCGACGCCGGCCACGCCGATGTAGAACGCGAGACCCCACAGCGACACCGGGACCCCGAACATCTCGCTCCAGGGGCTGGTGTTCACGGCGTCGCAGTTGAGCACCTCGCCGACGTTGCAGATCGAGGTGCCCCCCTCCAGCACCACGACGTGCTGGCGGAGCAGGTAGGCCGAGACCCCGCCGCTCGCGAGGGGTGTGACCACGAGGCCCCAACCGAGGTCCCAGCCGAGCACGGCGCCCGAGGCCGCCCATCCCGCCCCGATGCCCAGGAGCAGGGCCGCCAGCGTCGAGCCGGAGGCGCCCGCCACACCGGCGCCGATGGCGCCCGCGAGGGCGAGCAGGGTGAGGACGATCCGGGTGGCGCGCATGGTGGGGCCTCCGCACGAGGGCCCGTCCCTAACACCCGGGACGGGCAGGGACAGCCAGCCTCCCCGAGCGGCGGCTAACGACGGCGCGCCTCCCGCTCCATCTCCCGCTGGTCCTCGCGCTCCCGGATCGCGGCGCGCTTGTCGTGCAGCTTCTTTCCGCGGCCGAGCCCGATCTCGACCTTCAGCCACGGGCCCTTGAAGTAGAGGGCGATGGGGACCACGGTCAGGCCCCGCTCCCGGGCCCGGACCGTGAGGCGCAGGACCTCCCGGGCGTTGAGGAGGAGCTTCCGGGGCCGGCGCGGCTCGTGGTTCATCCGGTTGGCCTGCGGGTAGGGTGCCACGTGGGCCCCCACCAGCCAGGCCTCGCCGCCCTCGAATCGAATCCAGGCCTCGTCCAGGCTGCCCCGGCCCGCCCGGAGCGACTTCACCTCGGAGCCGACCAGCACGAGGCCCGCCTCCAGGCGCTCGAAGATCTCGTAGTGGTGGAACACCTCGCGGTTCCTTGAGACGGGCCGGATCCGGTCCCGGGGTCTGTCCGGCATGTGGATCTCCTGGACGCCTCGCCGCGGGGCGGGGCCGGGCTCCCAGGTAAGGTGCCGCGCCCCGGGTGGGAAGGTGCGCCGGATGCGCCTCCTGGGGCCACCCCGGGAATCCGGGGCCGCGATGGGGCCGCCCATTGGGGAACTGGTCCGGAAAAGAAAACGACAAGGTACAGAAAGGAGAATCTCCATCCCATGTGTGTGCGCGCGCTTGCACGCACCGCGCCGATGGTGTAGTGGGAATCGGTGGTAGGATGGCTCTGCGCTGTGTAGAAGCGTCCCAAATCTGACCGGCATCGTGGCTCAGCGGTTCGGGCGACGGAGACCAAAGGTGGCAGAGCGGCGGCGCAAGTTCCAGGATCGGCAGAAGGTGGACGCGAAGGGTCGCGTGCTCCTCCCCACGCCGATGCGCCAGGATCTGTCCGACCTGGAGATCGAGGGGCTGGTGACCACCTTCCACCCCGGGTTCCAGTCGCTGTGGGTCTTCACGCCCGACGGCTGGGAGCAGTGGGTGGCCGGGTTCCGGGGCCGCGCCGCCATCGACTCCCGCCTCGCCCGGATGCAGCACGCCCTCCTCGCGGGGGCCTGCGACGTGCGCCTCGACTCGGCGGGCCGCATCCTGGTGCCCGCCCACATGCGCGAGCGGGCGGGCCTCGTACGCGACGTCGTGATCCACGACGTGGACGACCGGTGGGAGATCTGGGATGTCGACCGCTGGGTGGCCTACGAGCGGACCCTCCTCGACTCCTACGCCTCCATCGAGGCCGAGTTCTTCCAGGATCTCGGGGGGCCGCGATGACCCACCACCCCGTGCTGCTCCCGGAGGTCCTGCGCTACCTCGCACCGCGGTCGGGGGGCACCATCGTGGACGGCACCGTCGGGCTGGGCGGGCATGCGGAGGCGATCCTCGAGGCCTCCTCTCCGGACGGGCAGCTCGTGGGGCTCGACCGCGACGCCGAGACCCTTCCGCTCGCCGCCGCGCGCCTGGGCCGGTTCGGAGCCCGGGTCCGCCTCGTCCACGCCCCCGCGCGCACCATGGGGGCGGTGCTGGGGGGCCGGCAGGTGGACGGGGTGTTCCTCGACTTCGGGGTGTCCAGCGCCCAGCTCGACGATCCCGCTCGCGGGTTCTCCTTCCAGGCCGCGGGGCCGATCGATCTCCGCATGGATCGCTCCACCTCCCCGTCGGCGGTGGATCTCGTCAACGGCGCCTCCGAGGACGAGCTCGCGGACGTCCTCCACCGCTACGGGGAGGAGCCACAGGCGCGGCGCATCGCCCGAGCCATCGTGCGGGCCCGCCCGCTCGCCACCACGACCGACCTCGCGACCGTGGTGGCCCGGGCCACCGGGGGGCGCCGAGGCCGGCGCATCCATCCGGCCACCCGGACCTTCCAGGCCATCCGCATCGCGGTGAACCGCGAGCTCGAGGAGGTCGAAGGCGCGCTCCGGGCGGCCCTCGACGTGGTGGCGCCAGGAGGACGGGTGGTGGCCATCTCGTTCCACTCGCTCGAGGACAGGCTGTCCAAGAACATCCTGTCCCAGGCCGCCGGGGTGGGCGCGGCGCGTGACCCGTGGGGTCGGCCCCTCGCGGGCGCCCGCTTCCGCCTGCTCACCCGCCGGGCCGTCAAGGGCGAGGAGCACGATCCGCATCCACGGGCCCGCTCGGCCCGCCTGAGGGCGGTCGAGCGAGCGGCGGACGAGGAAGGAAGGAGCGTATCCCCATGAAGCCCACGTCTTTGAGGATGGACCCGGCCCTCGTCTGGCCGGTGGTCACGCGCGTGCCCGCGGTCCGGCGCTACGCGCTTTTCGTGGTCCTCCTGAGCCTCTCGGTGCTCGCGTACACCTGGAGCCGCGTGGACTCGCGAGGGATGGCGGTACGAGCCGCGGAACTCCAGAGGGCGACCGAACGGCTCCGCATCGAGAACGAGCGGCTCGCCCTGGAGCTGGCCTCCCTGGACAACGTGGCCGCCCTCGAGGCCCGGGCCGAGCGCATCGGGCTCGTCGGTGCCCCACGCGTGGTGGAGGTCCGGTAGTCCATGGCGAAGGCGGCGGACCGGATCCGCGGGCTCCTCTCCCGGGGCTCCACGCTCCTCCGGGAGCGGATCCCGGGCCCTGCCCGTGCCGCCGGGTGGGCGCCCCGGCGACCCCGACCGCTCGAGGTCCGGGCCCGGACGCGGGAGCTGGCCGACCACCGCGTACGGCTGCTGGGCGGCCTGCTGCTGACGGGCTTCGCCTTCGTCGCCATCCGCAGCGGTGTCCTCATGCTGGTCCCGAACGAACGGCTCGAGGACAAAGCCACCGGCCAGTTCCTCGTGGTGGACGCCCTGGAGGCCAGTCGGGGCGACCTTCGCGACCGCGACGGCGCCATCCTGGCCACCACCGTGGAGATGCCCTCGCTCAGGGCCGACCCCCTGCGGGTCCCCGCGGAACGGATCCCGGGGATCGCGGGGGAGGTGGCCCGGATTCTCGGGTCCGACGCCGCCAGCGTGCGGGCCGCCCTCGGTCGCACGTCCGGCGGGAAGCCCGCCCGCGACGTCCTGCTGGCCCGCAACCTCGAACCGGGCGTGGCCGAGCGTGCCCGCCAGGCCTTCCCGGAGGGGCTCTTCATCCGCAACGAGGGTCGCCGGTACTACCCGGGCGGGTCGCTGGCCGCGGGCCTGCTGGGCATCGCCGGGCACTCGGGCGCCGGACTCGACGGCCTGGAGGGCGCCCCGGACCTCGATGCCTGGCTGCGGGGCGACACCTTCCACTACCTCCAGCTGCGCGATGCCCAGGGGCGCGGGCTCACCTCCCACGCGGCTTCCCTGGCCGAGGCCCAGCGCGGCGACGACGTCTACCTCACCATCGATCGGGCCATCCAGCTGGCCGCCGAGCAGGCCCTCGACCGGATCCTGATCGACGCCGCGCCCGAGGCCGCCACCATCGTCGCCGTGGACGTCCGGACCGGCGAGGTCCTGGCGATGGCCAACCGGCCCACCACCAACCCGAACGACCCCTCCACGCTCGACCTCGCGGGCCTGCGGAACCACGCGGTGGCCGATGCCGTCGAGCCCGGCTCGGTCTTCAAGCCCTTCGTGATCGCCCTGGCCCTCGAGGCCGGGATCGTCACGCCCGAGACGATCGTGGACTGCGAGGGAGGGCGTTGGGGCCTCGGATCCTCCACGATCCGCGACGACCACCCTCACGGCACCCTCACGGTGGGCGAGGTGGTCAAGTACTCGAGCAACATCGGCGCGGCGAAGATCACCCTGCGGCTGGGCGCGGAGAAGGCCGTGGCCGGGCTCAAGGACTTCGGCTTCGGGCGCCCGCTCGGCCTCGGCCTGCCGAGCGAGGTGTCCGGCTTCGTTCGCCCCGCGGCCGGGATCCGCACCATCGAGCTGGCCACCACCGCCTATGGCCAGGGCGTCACGGCCACCCCCCTCCACCTCGCGCTCGCCGTCGCCGCCCTCGCGAACGGCGGCGTCCGCATGCACCCCCTGCTGGTCCGCGAGGTCCGCAACCGCCATGGCGAGGTCCTGTTCACCGCCGCGCCACGAGAGG
Source organism: Deltaproteobacteria bacterium (assembly GCA_041309225.1). Classification (GTDB taxonomy): domain Bacteria; phylum Myxococcota_A; class UBA796; order UBA796; family JAFGLY01; genus JAFGLY01. The sequence goes on from JBFYZZ010000273.1 coordinate 8,587, forward strand.
ACCGCCGGGTCGTGGGCGAGCGCGCGGCCCGGCAGACCCTCGAGGCCATGGTCCTGGTGACCGAGCCCGGCGGGACGGGCACCCGCGCCCGGGTGCCGGGGTACCGCGTCGGGGGGAAGACCGGAACCGCCCAGAAGGTCATCGACGGCGTCTACTCCCCGACCGCCCGCGTCTCCTCGTTCATCGGGATGGCTCCGGCGGACGATCCCCAGGTCGCCATCGCGGTCGTCGTGGACACGCCCACCCAGGGCAGCCGCTACGGTGGCATCGCTGCGGCACCGGGATTCGCCCACGTGGCGTCCGCCGCCATGCGGCGCCGGGGCGTGCCGGTGAACCCCGCCTGGCTCGCCCCGCCCCGCGACCCCTCGCTCCCCCCCGTGGAGGAGGAGCCCCCCCCGCCCGCCCCCCTGCCGCTCCTGTGGCCGCACTCCCCCGACGAGCCCGTGGCGGCCGTCGAGTGGGCCGAGGACGAGGCCCTGCGCGTGCCCGACCTCGAGGGCCTCTCCATGCGGGACGTCCTGGTGGTCTTCCAGGACTCGGGCCTCGAGGTCGCCCTCGCGGGCCACGGCCTTGCCGTCTCCCAGGTTCCCATCGCGGGCTCCGTGGTCTCCCCCGGAGCGCGCGTGGAGGTCCGTTTCCAATGAACCCTACGACACGGAGGACGACGTACACATCGCTGAACCCCCCGAGGTGGGGGGGTGTGGCACCCAGTGGGTCTCGGACCGGAGCGCCCCGGCTCCCGGTCCTGGTGACCAGGTGCGACGCCCTGCCCGGGCGCCCCTTCCGCCGGCTCCTCCCCGCCGGCAGCGCCCGCGTCGCCACGCTGGCACCGGAGCCACGACCGCCGACACGATCTCCCTGCTGATGCTGCCACGGCCGCATCTCCCCACCTCCGCCTCCCGCCCCGGAGGCCCGATTCCGCCCGCCCCCCCACCCCCCTGGAGGGAGCCCGGTCCTCTCCCTCCCCCTCCCTCGCCCGCCCCACGCACCGCCCGCCCCCGCCACGCCATCCACCTTGTCCGACCGAGTCCCCATCACCCTGGCCACCCTCCTGGCCGGGGCAGCCCCCTCCCCGGGGACGGAAGCCGCGGGCCTTCCGCCCCCGGGGGTGGAGGGCATCCTCGACCGTCCGGTCCGGGGCCTCACCCACGACTCCCGCGCCGTCGTCCCCGACGGCGTGTTCGTCGCGCTCCGCGGCGCCCGCCACGACGGGCACGTCTTCGTACCGCACCTCGGGCAGGCAGCGGCCGTCGTGGTGGAGGCCGACGTCCCGGCCCCCCCGGGGGTCACGCGGGTGCGGGTGCCCGACACCCGCCTGGCCCTGCCCCACCTCGCGGCGTCCTTCCACGGCCACCCGGGCAGGCGTGTCCCGGTCGCCGGAATCACCGGGACCAACGGCAAGACCACCGTCTCCCTCCTCGCCGCGGCGGCGCTGGGCGGAGTCGGAGGGCCGACGGGCGTGGTGGGCACCATCGGCCACGCGATCGACGGCGTCCCGATCGATGGCGCGGCGGTGGGGCTGCCGCACTCCGTCCATCCGCACACCACGCCGGAGGCGCCCCACCTCCAGGCCATCCTCGCGCGCATGGCCGACGCCGGGTGCCGGGCGGTGGTCATGGAGGTGTCCTCGGTGGGGCTCTCGGCCCACCGGGTGGACGCCATCCCGTTCCGGGTGGCCGTCTTCACGAACCTGTCCAGGGACCACCTCGACGTGCACGGCACCATGGAGGCCTACCGCGACGCCAAGGCGCGCCTGTTCCACATGCTCCTCCCTCCGGGGGGTGTGGCGCTCCTCCACGCGGGGGATCCGGCCTCGGCGGGCATGCGGCCCGCGGATCGGACCACCTGGACCTACGGCCTGGGCGGCGGCGACCTCACGATCGAGGCCCCCCACTGGACCCCGGAGGGGACCGAGGCCCTGGTCCGCACGCCGGCGGGGCCGGGCCGCCTCCGGGTCCCGCTCCCCGGCCGGCACAACGTCGAGAACGCCCTCGCCGCCCTCGGGATAGCGCTCCTCTTCGGCGTCCCGCTCGAGGCCGCGCTCGACGGGATCGCCGCCGCTCCACCGGTCCCGGGTCGCCTCGAGCCCGTCCGCAACCGGCGGGGGATCACCGTGCTGGTGGACTACGCCCACACGCCCGGCGCGCTCGCGCACGTGCTGGGCGCCCTCCGCGAGGTGACCGCCGGGCGGCTCCTGACGGTGTTCGGGTGCGGGGGCGACCGGGACGCCGGCAAGCGGGCGCCCATGGGCCGGGCCGCCGCGGCCGTCAGCGACGTCGTGGTGATCACCTCCGACAACCCCCGCTCCGAGGACCCGCTCGCCATCATCGCCGCCGTGGCCGCCGGGGCCACCGGCCAGCGGGCCGAGGTCCGGATCGAGCCCGACCGGACCGCCGCCATCGCCGCGGCGATCGCAGAGGCCCGCCGGGGCGACGTCGTGGTCGTGGCCGGCAAGGGCCACGAGACCACCCAGGAGTTCGCGGACCGGGTCGTCCCGTACGACGACCGCGTGGTGGCCCGACGCCTCCTCGGGGAGGACCCGTGAACCTCGACGGCCGCACCCTGGCCCGCCTCACGGGCGGGCTCCTGGTCGCCGACGGGCCCGCGGGCCCGGTGGCCACCGACAGCCGCGCTCTCGCGCCGGGGGCCTGGTTCGTGGCCCTCGTCGGGGACACCCACGACGGCCATGCGTTCCTCGCCGCCGCCCGGGAGGCCGGGTGCGCCGGGGCCGTGGTCTCGGCCGATCCCCCGCCCGGCTGGGATTGCGGCCTGGTCCGGGTGTCGGACACGCTGCGGGCGCTCCAGGACGCCGCCTCCGGCGTCCGCCGGGTCTTCCTCGGGCCGGTGGCGGGCGTCACGGGATCGGTCGGGAAGACCACCACCCGGGCGCTGGCCGCCCTGGCGCTCGGGGCGTCCGGCCCGGTCCACGCCACGGCCGGCAACCTCAACAACCACGTGGGGCTCCCGCTCACCATCCTGGCGGCTCCGCCCGGGGTCTCGGCCTGGATCCTCGAGATGGGCATGTCCGCGCCGGGCGAGATCCGACGGCTGCAGGAGATCGGGGCCCCCACCGTCCGCCTGATCACCCGCGTGGCCGCCGCCCACCTCGAGGGGCTCGGCTCGCTCGAGGGTGTGGCCCGCGCCAAGGGGGAGCTGTTCGACGGGGCCCGGTCCGGCGACGTGGTGTGCGTCAACGCGGACGACGCGCGCGTGGCCGCGCTGCCCGTGCCGGCGCACGCGCGGGTGCTGAGCTACGGGACGTCGCGGGGCTGCGACGTCCGGTTGATCCACGCGGGCGCCACGGGGAGCGGAACCGAGTGGGCAGTCGAGGTCCGAGGCCGCGTGCTCGCGGGGACCATCCCCGCGCCGGGTCTGCACATGGCCCGCAACGCGCTCGCCGCCGTCGCGATCGTGGAGGCCATGGAGCGCCCACTGGAGGGCGTGCCCGAGGCCCTGGCCCGGTACGAGCCGGTGGGCCAGCGGATGCGCCTCGAGCCGGGTCCCGGGGGCCTGAAGATCCTGGACGACGCCTACAACGCCAATCCGGAGAGCATGGCCGCGGCCCTCGACACCCTGGTCGCCCTGCCGGCGACCCGCCGGGTGGCCCTCCTGGGCGACATGCTGGAGCTCGGACCCGACGAGATCGCCTGGCACCGGCACGTCCTGGACCGCGCCCTCGGGGCCGGGTTCGCGTTCGTCGGGGCCTGCGGGCCCCGCATGGTGGCCGCCGCCCGTGGGCTCCTCCCGCGCGGCGACCTTCTGGTGGCCCCGGAGCCCGAGGCCCTGGCCCGGGTCGTGGCGGACCGGCTCGCCCCCGGCGACCTCGTCCTGATCAAGGCGAGCCGGGGCATCCGCATGGAACGGACCCTGCAGGTGCTCGGGATCCTGCTGGGCTCCCGCCCGGAAGCGTGAGGCGCGATGCTCTACCACCTGCTCACCCCCCTGGCCGACGAGATCTCCGTCTTCAACGTGTTCCGGTACATCACGTTCCGGACCGCGTGGGGCATGATGACCGCCCTCGTCATCGGCTACCTCGTCTATCCCCCCTTCATCGCCTGGATGCAGCGGCGCCGCATGGAGCAGGCGATCCGCCGGGACGGGCCTCAGGCCCACCTCGAGACCAAGGCCGGGACCCCCACCATGGGCGGCCTGCCCATGATCGTGTCCATCACCGTGGCGGCCCTGCTCTGGTGCCGGCTCGACCAGCCCGAGGTGTGGATGGCCCTCGCAATCCTGGTCGGGTACGGTGTCATCGGCTTCGTGGACGACTGGCGGAAGGTCGCCGAGCACTCGTCCGCGGGCCTGCCGGGCCGCTGGAAGCTCGCCTGGCAGGCGATCCTCGGCCTCGTGGTGCTCGGATGGGGGTACGCCGCGGGTGAGGTGGAGCCCTCCCTCGCGCTGCCGTTCCTGAAGGGGGCCACCATCCACTTCGACGCCCTGTGGTCCGGCGCGCCCACGGCGCTCGGCTGGGCCTACGTCGGCGTGGCGGTGTTCATCCTCCTGTGCGCGTCCAACGCCGTGAACCTGACGGACGGCCTGGACGGCCTGGCCATCGGGCCCATCATGACGACAGCGGTCGCCTACGCCCTCCTGGCCTGGGTGGCCGGGAACCGCGTGTGGGCGACCTACCTGCAGATCCCCTACGTCGAGGGGGCCGGCGAGCTGACGGTGGTGGCCATGGCCATCCTGGGGGCGGGGCTCGGGTTTCTCTGGTACAACGCCTTCCCCGCCATGATCTTCATGGGCGACGTCGGCTCGCTCTCCCTGGGCGGCACCCTGGGCGCCCTGGCCGTGCTCACCAAGCACGAGATCCTGCTGGTGGTGGTGGGGGGGGTGTTCGTGCTGGAGGCCGTGAGCGTCATCCTCCAGGTGGCGTCCTTCAAGATGACCGGGAAGCGGCTCTTCGCCATGGCCCCGATCCACCACCACTACGAGAAGCAGGGGTGGGCGGAGCCCAAGATCATCGTGCGCTTCTGGATCATCTCCCTCCTGCTCGCGCTGGTGGCGCTCACCACCCTGAAGCTGAGGTGACCCGGTGACGGATCGCCCCGTCCCGCTCCAGGGTCGCCGCGTGCTGGTGGTCGGGATGGCCCGGTCGGGCCGCTCGGCTGCGCGCCTCGCCCGATCCGAGGGCGCCGAGGTGACCTGCACGGACCTCCGGACCGACGTGGAGCCGGTGGAGGGGTGCACGATGGTGCTCGGGGCCCACCGGCGCCCGGACTTTCTGGGCGCGGACCTGGTGGTGGTCTCCCCCGGCGTGCCGGCCAACCAGCCCGACCTCGCCGCCGCCGCCGCCGCGGGCGTGCCGATCCTCGGGGAGCTGGCCTTCGCCGCGGAGCGGATCCCGGCCCCCCTGGTGGCGGTGACCGGGACCAACGGCAAGAGCACGGTCACCCACTTCACCGGGCTCCTCCTCGAGGCTGCGGGCCGGCGCTGCTTCGTCGGCGGCAACCTCGGCCGCCCCCTCTCCGAGGCCGTCCTCGGGGGCGTCGCGTGGGACGTCGTGGTGGCCGAGGTCTCCTCCTACCAGCTCGAGTGGCCGGGCACGCTGGCCCCGGCGGCCGCCTGCATCCTCAACCTCACCCCCGACCACCTGACCCGGCACGGCACGATGGAGGCCTACGGGGCCGCCAAGGTCCGCGTGTTCGCGCGGATGGGGCCCGAGGGACTCGCGGTCCTGCCGGCCGGGGATCCGCTGCTCGAGCGCCTCGCCGGGGAGACGGGGGGCCGCCGGGCCTGGATCGGGGATCTCCCAGGGGTCCGGGTGGAGCCGGACGGCCTCCTCCTGGATCTGGGGGACGGCGCGGTCCACGGCATCCCGCTCGCCCGGTTCGCCGTGCCCGGACGGCACAACGCCTGGAACGCCGGGGTGGCCGCGCTCCTCGCCTGCGCCGTCGGCGTGGTCCCCGGCGCCCTCGACCTGGGCGCGCTCACCGCCCTCGCGCATCGGATGGAGACCGTGGCCGACGCGGGCGGGATCGCCTGGATCAACGACTCCAAGGCCACGAACGTGGCTGCGGCCGTGACCGGTCTTTGCGGCCTCGAACGCCCGCTCGTGGTGCTGCTGGGTGGCGATGGGAAGGCCGGAGAGGACTACGCCCTCCTCCGGCCGGCGCTCGCCCTCGCCCACGACGTGATCTGCTTCGGCCGCAGCGGGCCCCCGATCGCCGCCGCGCTCGCCGGCCTGCCCGTGCACCGGGTGGGGGGCATGGCCGAGGCCGTGGCCCTCGCGCGGCGGCTCGCGCACCCCGGCGACGCCGTGGTGCTCTCGCCCGCGTGCGCATCCTTCGACGAGTTCCGCAACTTCGAACACCGGGGCGACGTGTTCCGCGCCCTGGCCCGGGAGGCGTCATGACGGACCGACCCGACCCGTCCCGATCCGCCCTCGCCGCCGCCTGGCGGTTCGTCCGCGGCGACGCGGCCGGCACTGCCGATCCCGGCACCGATCGCCAGGCGGCCGACCCGCTCCTGGTCCTGATCACGCTGGTTCTCGTCGCGTTCGGCCTGGTGATGGTCTACTCCGCGTCGGCCATCGAGGCGGCGGCGACGTCCGGCAACCCCTTCCACTTCCTGGGCCGGCAGGGCGTGGCGGCCGTCATCGGGCTTGCCGGCATGGGGTGGATCGCGCGCCAGCCCACGTGGCGATTCGCCCGGGTCGGCTGGGTCCTCTACGTCGCCGTGGTGCTGGGGTTGCTCCTGGTGTTCGTGCCCGGCGTGGGCCAGAAGGCCAACGGGGCCGTCCGCTGGATCGGCTCGGGCAGCCTGCGCGTGCAGCCGTCCGAGTTCCTGAAGGTGGCGCTCGTCCTCGTGCTCGCGGAGCGGGTCAACCGCATGGCCGGGGGCGTGTCGGACCTGAAGCACGGCGTCCTGCCCGTGCTCGCCATCTCCCTCCCGCCCATCGCGCTCGTCCTCCTCGAACCCGACTTCGGCACCACCGTGGTGCTCGCGGGCATCGTCGGGCTCATCCTGGTGATCGGCGGGGCACGCCTGTCCTGGATCGCGGGCCTCGGCGCGACCGGTCTGGTCGGGGCCGTGTGGGCCGTGTGCAGCGACGAGTACCGCTGGCGGCGCGTCGCCTCCTGGCTGGATCCCTGGAAGGACGAGCAGGGCGGCGGCTACCAGGTCATCCAGTCCTGGATCGCGCTGCACCGGGGCGGACTCGACGGGCAGGGCCTCGGCATCGCCATGTCCAAGATGAAGTTCCTGCCCTTCGCCCACACGGACTTCGTCGCGGCGGTCGTGGGAGAGGAGTTGGGTTTCCTGGGTCTTCTGGGCCTCATGGGGCTCTACGCGCTCCTCATCTGGCGCGGCGTGGAGGTCGCGATCCGGGCCCGGACCTTCCACGGGACCCTGCTCGCCGGGGCCATCACGGTGAGCCTCGGCCTCCAGACCCTCTTCAACCTGGGCGTCATCATGGGCCTCGTTCCGCCGAAAGGCCTGGTCCTTCCGTTCATGTCGTATGGGGCCAGCGCCCTCGTCGCCCACCTGTGGGGCATGGGCGTCCTGCTGTCGGTCTCGTCCGAGCCGCGGGAGGCCGAGGATCCGGCTCCGGAGGACCGCACGCAGCCGCTCGGGATGGAGGCGCGATGAGCACCATGTTCCGGGGCAAGGTCCGCCAGATCCACTTCGTGGGCATCGGCGGGACGGGCATGTGCGGGATCGCCGAGGTGCTGCGGACCATGGCCTACCGGGTGTCCGGCAGCGACGTGGCCGAGAACGACGCTGTCCGTCGCCTGAGGACCCTGGGCGCGGACGTGCGGATCGGGCACGATCCGGGACACGTCGGCGACGCGGACGTGGTGGTCCGATCCTCGGCGGTGTCCATGGACAACGTGGAAATCCGCGAGGCGGTACACCGGGGCATCCCGGTGATCCCCCGAGCCGAGATGCTCGCGGAGCTCATGCGCCTCAAGTACGGGCTGGCGGTGGCCGGCACGCACGGCAAGACCACCGTGACCTCCATGCTGGCCACGTGCCTCCATGCAGCCCGCCACGATCCCACCGTGGTCATCGGCGGGCGCCTCGACCGGCTCGGGTCCAACGCGGCGCTGGGGGAGGGGCCCTACCTCGTGGCCGAGGCCGACGAGAGCGACGGCAGCTTCCTCCTGCTCGCCCCCACCGTGGCGGTGGTGACCAACATCGACCCCGAGCACCTCGACCACTACGGCACCTTCGACCACCTCGTGGACACCTTCGTGGACTTCGCCAACAAGGTGCCCTTCTACGGGTACGCGGTGCTTTGCCTCGATCACCCGGTGGTCCAGCAGATGCTGCCCAGGGTGCGGCGCCGCGTGGTCACCTACGGCCTCTCCGCCCAGGCGGAGTACCGGGGGGAGGACGTCGCGGTCGAGGGATTCCACACGCGGTTCACGGCGTTCCGGGGTCGGGAACGGCTCGGCGACGTGAGCGTGGCCATGCCCGGCGTCCACAACGCCCGCAACGCGCTCGCGGCCATCGCGGCGGCCGTGGAACTCGACGTCCCCTTCGAGACGGCCGCCGGTGCGCTCGAGGACTTCGGCGGCGTCCAGCGCCGCTTCACCCTCCGCGGCGAGGTCGGGGATCGCCTGGTCATCGACGACTACGGCCACCACCCCGTGGAGATCGCCGCCACCCTCGACGCCGCGCGCGCCGGCTTTCCCGATCGCCGGATCGTCGCCGTGTTCCAGCCTCACCGGTACACGCGCGTCCGGACGCTCCAGAGCGGGTTCGCCACTGCGTTCAACCAGGCGGACGAGGTCTGGGTGTGCCCCATCTACGCCGCCGGGGAGGCGCCCCTCGAGGGGGTGGACCACGTGCGCCTGGCCGAGGACATCCGGGCCCACGGGCACCACCGCGTGCAGGCCGTGGAGAGCCTCGACGAGGCGCTGCAGGTGCTCGTGGCGGGCACCCGGCCGGGCGATCTGGTGATCACCCTCGGCGCCGGGGACGTGACCCGCCTAGGCGCGCGCCTGCTCGAGGCCCTGGAGGGAAGCGGGTGAGCATCGCGGGGGCCGCGGCCGCCCTGCGTGACCTCCCGGGAGTCTCCGTCCGGGAGGCGGAGCCGCTCGCCCGGCACGCGAACCTGCGCCTCGGGGGGCCGGTCGAGCTGTGGATCGGGGTGGCCGACGAGGAGGCGCTGGTGGCCGCGGCTGCGATCCTCGGGGCCGAGGGGGTGCGCTGGCGCCTCGTCCACGGCCTCACGGACCTGGTCGTGTCCGACGACGGCCTCGCCGGTGCCCTGGTCCGCCCCGGCCCTGGATTCTCCCGCGTGGAGGCCGTCGCCGGGGGGATCCGGGCGGGGGTGGGGGCGCCGCTCGCCCGCGTGGGATGGGCGGCGCGGGCCTCAGGTCTCGGGGACCTGGCGCGGTTGGAGACCTCTGCGGGCACCGTTGGGGAGTGGCTGGGCAGCGAGGCCCGGCCCCGGCTCGGGCCGGCGGTCCGGGGCATCCGGGTGCTCAAGCGGCGGGTCCTCGCCGACCTGCCGGGGGACCGCCTCCCCGGGCTGCCCTCGAGCGCCGTGGTGGTGGCCGTGGACCTCGTCGGACCCTTGCCCCGCGGTGTGCCGCTCCCGGCGCCCCCGGGCGCGCTGGCCACGGATCCGACCGTAGCCCGCCTCCTCGCCCGGAGCGGGCTCCTCGGGCTCCGGATCCGCTCCCTCCGCCTGCCCGAGGCCGCCCCCGGCACCGTGGCCGCGCTCACCGGGGCCACGGCGCGCGACCTCGCCTTCCTGGCACGGATCGTGGAGGACCGGTTGATGCGGGACCACGGGTTCCGCCTCGAGACGCGCCTCGCCCCGGCGGGGCGCCCCCCTTCCAGGAGGACGCGCGGATGGACGGACGTGGAACGGTGACCCGGGGTGCCCGGGTGGGCGTGCTGCTGGGCGGCATGTCGGCCGAGCGGGCGATCTCCGCAAAGAGCGGCCACGCCGTGGCGGCCGCGCTCGGGCGGCGCGGCTGGGACGTGGTGGAGGTGGACGTGGGACCGGACCTGCCCGCGCGCCTCCGGGCCGAGCGGGTGGACGTCGCATGGATCGCGCTCCACGGCCGGTTCGGCGAGGACGGCTGTGTCCAGGGCCTCCTCGAGGTGATGCGCATCCCCTACACGGGATCGGGCCCCACGGCCTCGGCCGTGGCGATGGACAAGCACCTCACCAAGCGGATCCTGGAGGGCAGCGGTGTGCTCCTGCCCTCCCACCGCCTCTGGCGGCGCGGCACCCCCCTCCCCACCGACCTGGCCTTCCCCCTCGTGGTCAAGACGCCCGACGGCGGGTCCACCATCGGCACCGCGATCTGCCCCGACACCGGCCACCTCGAGGCCACGCTGGAGGCGTGCCTGGCCCACGGCGACGCCCTCCTCCTCGAGACGTACGTCTCCGGGGACGAGATCACGGTCGCGGTGCTGGACGGCAACGCCCTGCCGGTGGTGGCCATCCGGCCCGAGGGCGGGTTCTTCGACTTCGAGGCGAAGTACACGCGCGGGCGCACCCGCTACGTCGTGCCCGCCGACGTGCCCGACACGGTCGCCCGGGCGGCGCAGGAGGCCGCGGTCACCGCGTTTGGCGCGCTGGGCCTCTCGGGCGTGGCGCGCGCCGACTTCATCGCCGACGCGTCCGGCCGCCCCTGGTTCCTGGAGGTCAACACGATCCCCGGCATGACCGAGACGAGCCTCTCGCCCATGGCGGCAGGCGCCGTGGGCATCCCGTTCGACGAGCTGGTGGAGCGGGTCCTCCTCGGGGCGCGCCTGCACCGCGCCGTGGAGGGGGTGTGACGTTTCGCGCGCCGCGCCGCTCCGCGCCGCCCGTGCGTCCGTCGCGCCGCGGTGGGCACCCGAGAGCCGCATCTCCACGACGTCGTCGCGCATCGAGCGCGGTCTGAGAAAAAGATCGGCGGTTGTCTTGTCAAGAGTTTTCGAAAGCGGTACAACCAGAGCACCCCCCCAGTAGACGGGCGCAGTCTCCCCGCTCCGTCCCCTCCGGCGCCCCCGCCACCCCTCCCTCCCTCCATCCCCTCCGCGTCTCCCCAGAGCCCCCGCCTTGGCTCCCTGCGTCTTCCCCCGCCCCGTCTCCCGGTGGCGGCGCCACCTGCGCCGCGGGCTCGCGGTGCTCGCCCTGGCCGGCGCGGCCTCCGGGATCGCCGCGCTCGCGCGCGACGTGCGCTTCGGCGTCCGGCAGGTGCTGGTCGAGAACGCCACCGTCCTCGCGCCGGGCGGGCGGACCCACGTCACCGGGGCCGAGATCCGGCACCTCGCGGACGTGCGCCTGGGCCAGCCGCTCTGGCGGGTCGACCTCGGGCGCGTGGTGGACGGGGTGGCCCGGCACCCCTGGGTCGACGAGGCCCAGGCCCGGCGGCGCTGGCCGGGCACCGTGGTGGTGCGGATCACCGAGCACGTCCCGGCGATCCTCCTGGAGCACGAGGGCCTGTACTACGTGGACGCCGAGGGCGCCGTCTTCAAGCGGGCCTGCGCCAGCGACCTCGACTACCCGGTCCTGACCGGGATCGATCCCGAGATCGTCCACCGGCATCCCGAGTACGCGCGCCGCGTCGTCCGGGCCGGCCTCGCACTCCTGTCCGCCGTGGAGGACGCCGGCGAGTTCGCCACGCGCGAGGTCAGCGAGATCCGCTTCCATCCCCAGGACGGGTTCGCCGTCGTCCTGCGCACCGGGACCGAGCTGGCCTTCGGGTTCAGCGACCCGCGCGACCGCTCCGGCCGCCTGGCCCGCCTCCGCGCCGCGGGCTTCGACCCGACGGTCCGGCAGCGCGTGGACCTCGCTCCGGAGGAGGTGGCGGTGGCCGTGCCCCTGCCCCTCGCTCCGCTCGTCCCCCCCGGCCTCCCCGAGGACGCCGTCCCGGGCGGGGCCCTTTCTCCCCTTCCCGGCGGGCCGTCGCCCGCCGTCTCCCCCTGACCCAGAGCACCCGAAGGACCGGGGGCGGTTCCGACGGTCGCGACCACACGGAGGACAGTGCAATGATCGAGCTCGTCGAAAAGGAGATCGTGGTTCCCGCCAGGATCAAGGTGATCGGCGTCGGCGGCGGAGGGAACAACGCCGTCAACACCATGATTCGGAGGGGGCTCGAGGGCGTCGAGTTCATCGCGGTCAACACCGACGCCCAGGCGCTGGCCAACTCGCTCGCACCGCGCCGCTTCCAGCTGGGCGAGAACCTCACGCGCGGGCTGGGGGCCGGCGCGGATCCGAACGTCGGCCGGGAGGCCGCCCTCGAGGACCGCGACCGGCTGGCCGAGCTGGTGTCGGGGGCCGACATGGTCTTCGTCACCGCCGGCATGGGGGGCGGCACCGGCACCGGCGCCGCACCCGTCATCGCCCAGATCAGCCGGGAGGTGGGCGCGCTCACGGTGGCGGTCGTGACCCGACCCTTCCGCTTCGAGGCCCGCAAGCGCCACAAGCAGGCCGAGGAGGGGATCGAGGGGCTCAAGCAGGTGGTGGACACCCTCATCACGATCCCCAACGAGCGCCTGGTGTCCCTGGCCAACGAGCGGACGACCATCGTGGAGTCGTTCGAGCGGGCCGACGAGGTCCTCCTGCAGGCGGTCCGCGGGGTGAGCGACCTCATCTCGAAGAACGGCCACGTCAATGTGGACTTCGCGGACGTCCGCACGGTCATGGCCGGCAAGGGCGTGGCGCTCATGGGCGTGGGCGGGGCCTCGGGCCCGAGCCGGACGGTGGACGCCGCCTACGAAGCGGTCTCCAGCCCGCTCCTCGACGACGTGAGCATCGCGGGCGCCACCTCCGCCCTGGTCAACGTCACCGGGCCCCGGACCCTCACCATGTACGAGGTCAACGAGGCCACGATGCTCATCCAGGAGGAGCTGCACGAGGACGCCAACGTGATCTGGGGCCTGGTCATCGACGAGACCCTCGGCGAGGAGGTGCGGGTGACCGTCATCGCCACGGGCTTCGAGCAGAAGGCCCGCGCCCGCCGCCCCGGCGCCGAGGAGCGCCTCGCCGCGCAGGTCGGGGAGGGCCCCGCCCGGCGCGCCGTCCCCCACGCCATCGGCGGCCTCGCCTCCGGCTTCGACATCAACGGCGACGACTACGACATCCCGACCTTCTACAAGGGTCGGGACTAGAGCCCGAGCAGCCGCCCCGGCCGCTTAAGGGGCCCGCTCGGGTACGGGCGACGCCGCCGCGGGCGCGGGCCCGGCCGCGGCCGGCGGCGGGTCGGGAGATCGGAAGAGCGGCGTGTAGGGGAAGAGTGTTATC
>JBFYZZ010000274.1:0-7222 GCA_041309225.1 Deltaproteobacteria bacterium
CGGCCGGGGCGCGGGGGCGGCCGCGCCGGCGGCGGGTGCCCGACCCCCCACGGCCGAGCGTCGACCGGGCACGCACCACGCGCTGCAGACCCGGATCACGTCGTCCACGCCCACGCGGGCCACCGCGGCCAGGGCCTCGAGGCCGTGCGCCCAGTCGCCGGTCACCACCTGGTGGAGCCCCAGGAAGTCGGCCTTCCCGAAGGCGGACTCGAGGGGGGACCAACTGCGCGCCCGGACCTGCCGAACGGCGCGGGCCACCTCCGCGGCCGTCACCTCGCCCGAGGCGATGCGGGCCACCTCGGCCTCGACGGCCTCGAGCAGGGCCTCGGCGGGTACGCCCGGCCGGGCCGAGGCGTCCACCTCGAGCAGGGCCTCCCCGCGAAACGGCGGGAGCCCCGTGGAGACGGCGCCGGCGAGTCCGCCGTCCACGAGCCGGCGGCGCAGGCGGCCGCAGCGCCCCGCCGTGAGGAGCGCGTCGAGTACCCTGAGCACGGGGACGTCGGGGTGGGCCATGCCGGGAACCCGCCATCCCAGGAGCAGGCGGTCCGTGGTCACGGGCAGGTCGAGCACCTCCCACCGGGAGCCCTCCTGGGGCGGCTCGGGCGGCATCGTGGGGGGAACGGCGCCCGAGGGGGGGTGCTCGCCGAACCACCGGCCCAGGAGGTCCAGGGCGGCCTCGGGCCCGAGAGCGCCCACGATCACCACGAGGGCATGGTCCGGCGCGTACCAGCGGTCGTAGAAGGCGCGGCAGTCCTCGACGGTGAGTGCGGCGACGTCGGCCGCGTGCCCGATGGTGGGCCGCCCGTACGGATGGACCCGGAAGGCGAGGGCCTGGAGGTGCTCCGAGAGGAGGCCGTCCGGATCGTTGTCCACCCGGAGGCTGCGCTCGTTGAGCACCACGTCGCGTTCGCGCAGGAAGGCTTCGTCCTCCACCAGCAGGTGCCGCATCCGGCTGGCCTCGAGTCGGGCCACCGTCTCGATCGCGCCCACCGGCACCGCCACCGTGTACACGGTCTCGTCGAGCCAGGTCCAGGCGTTCAGGCCCCGCGCGCCGAGGCGTTCGAGCGTCTCGGAGTAGTGGCCGTCCGGGTAGTCTCGCGTGGCCTTGAACATCATGTGCTCGAACAGGTGGGCGAGCCCGGTGCGCCCGGGCTCCTCGAGGGCGCTGCCCACGCGGTACCAGGTCTGCCACGCCACCACGGGCGCCTGGGGATCCTCCACGACCAGGGCCCGGAGGCCGTTCGGCAGGCCGAGCGGTACCACCTCGAGGATGCCGGTGAATCGCCGGCGTGCGCCGCGGCGGACGGAAGGGGACGCTGAACGCTGGTTCATCAGGACCTCTGCGAAGAAGCGACGCCTGCCTGTCCTCCGGCCCCGGCCGGCCGGAGGCGCCTCGGCCCTAACACCCGGAGGCGGCGGAGGTGCGGTACCATCACCCCGTCGCGCCTCCGGAGGTGCCCGTGAACGCCCAGCCCCTCCTCGTCGCCGTGCTCCTCGCCGCGGGCTGCCACGCCGACGATCCCCTGCGGAAGGCGGACGCCCGGTATGCCGAGATCCTGGCGCGCTACCACACCGCCGACCGGGATCTCGCCCGGAACGTCCGCAACAAGGACGCCCGCAGGCGCATGAAGGACGCCGACGCCGAGCTCGTGACCTTCTTCCAGGATCCGGACCTGATCGAGGCGGTGGAGGAGGCCCGTGCCGCCGCCCCGGGCACGCTCCTCCGCGCCCGCGGGGAGGCCTGGTGGCGCGAGAGCGTCTTCCGGCGATCCTGGACCCCCGAGGAGAAGCACCGGGAGAGCGACCTGCTTGCACGCGTGGACGCCCTCGCGGCCGTGGACGCGACCTGGAGCCCGCCGGGGTCCCAGCGCCAGATCGGCCTGGCCGGCGAGTGGGACGACGTGGCAGAGGGCGCGCACGACCTCACGCCGGAGGGGCGGGCGGACCTCGCGGCCGCGTTCGTCGACTCCCACATGGCCGTCGTGGGCGACGACCTGAAGGAACTCGTCCGCCTGCGGAACCGCGTGGCCCAGCGGGAGGGCTTCCCGACCTACTGGGAGTTCGCCCTCCATCACGAGGGCCTCGCGCCCGCGCACGTGGACGCCCTGTTCGCCGAGCTCGAGCCCGTGGTGTGTCCGGCCAACCAGGCCAGGGAGGCCATCGAGGCTGCCGGGGCCGCCCGCCTCCGGATCCCCGACGACTGGGTCAACGCCCCCTTCCTGCGCCACTCCTCCGGACTCCACGCCGGCCACGACGAGGCGCAGGGCTGGTTCGACGCCGATCATGCCGAGGATCGGATCGTCAGCAGCCTGCGGGAGATGGGGATCGACCTCACCGGGTGGCAGGTCTACATCGAACCCGCCCGCTACGCTCGCAAGGGGGCCTACTCCTTCCCGATCCGGCCGCCTGAGCGGATCGCCTTCGTGATGGCGGCGGACCGGCGGTACGACATCTGGCAGTACGAGGCGTTCATCCACGAAGCCGCCCACGCGTTCCGCTGGCGGGTCCTCTCACCCGAGGCGCTCTCCAGCCCGGTCCTGTGGGATCCCCCCAACGCGTACTCCGAGGGCTACGCCCAGGTCTTCGAGCGGATCCTGTTCTCGCCCGCCTGGCTGGCGCGGTACGTGCCCGAGGCTCCGCCCGCGGCGCGGGAGGCCCTCGCCGCCTGGCGCTCCCGCAACATGGCGCATGAGATCACCGTGGACATCGTGGACACGCTCGTGGAGCGGCGCGTGTACGCCGACCCCACCAACCTCCAGGCCCAGGCCCGCGCCTGCGTGGAGGTCGCGGCCGCGTGGCACCTCGCCCCGGCGTCGGTCCCGTCCAATGAGCAGGGCGTGCCGTGGTGCGAGACCCTGGCCACGCCCCTGGTGTGGCACTACCCCGCCTACGTCCAGAACTTCGTGTTCTCCTACGTCACGGAGGCGAGCCTCTACGAGGCCCTGGTCGCCGCCGTGGGCGAGCCGGTGGGCAACCCGAGCGCCGGGCCCTGGCTCCGCGACCTCGTCCGCGACGGCGGCGCCACGTCCTTCGTGGACCGCATCGCCGCCGTGGCGCCGGATCCCGATCGCACGGCGGCGCTGCGGCGGTACATCACGCTCCCGGCGACGCCCGCTTCGCCCTGACCCGCTCCAGCGGAGCCCGGATCTGCCCTGGGGAGGCGCCGCACGGGCAGGCGGGGTGGGGGACGGTGGGGCGCCTACTCGATGCGGAGCAGCCGGCGGACCTTCTGCAGGAGGACGGGCGCCTCGACCGGCTTGTCCACGAGGTCGGCGACCGGGAACTCGCTGACGTTGAAGACCTTGGTGGAGGCACCGGCGATGGCCGAGAGCATCAGGATGGGGACGCCCGGCAGGAGGGCGCCCAGGCGCTCCGCCAGGCGGAATCCCGAGTCCACCTCCTCCATCATGACGTCCACGATCATGAGATCGGGCCGCTCGGCACGGGCCCTGGCGAATCCCTCCTCGGCGGAGGTCGCGGACACGACGCGGAAACCCGAGTGTGTGAGCACCGTCTCGCAGAACAGGATGATGTTCGGATCGTCGTCCACCACGAGGATCGTGTGTTCCCGTGTCATGGGACCTCCTGCACCGGTTCCCCTATCCCGCCCGCCGGAGGGACGGTCGAGCCGATCCGGCCGCCGCGTGGCGCGCCGCCCGGAAGCGGCGACCCGAGCACCTCGTTAGGAGCGTCCGTCGGCTCCGGATCCACGACCAGGAGGGACGTCCCATGCCCACCCGGAAGGACCGCAGCTCCCCCGTGGCCGGGCTCCTCGGTGGGTCGTCCCGCGACCCCGACGCCCCGCCGCCCGATCCGAAGCGCGCGCCCGGGGAGGAGCGGAACGAACTGATGCGGCTGGCCGTGGTGGCCGCCCACCAGCTCAAGTCCCCGATGGCCTCGGTGCAGACCATCCACAGCCTCCTGCTGGGCGGCTTCGTCGGGCCGATCTCGCCACGGCAGCGGGAGCTGCTCGAAAAGGCCAACGCCTCGTGCGTCCGTGGGACCCACGTCGTGAGCGACCTCCTCCGGCTCCGCTCCCTCGACGTCCTCTCCTCCGACGACCTCGTCCCCCACAACCTCGCCGCCACGTTTCGCACGGCGGTGGAGCGGGTCCGCTCCCTGGCGGAGACCGCCCAGATCCACCTCAAGGATCGGGTGGACCTGGAGAACCCCGACGCCTGCTGGATCCTCGCCGACCCTGGCTCCATCGGTGAGATCCTCCTCGTCGTGCTCGAGAACGCCATCAAGTACACGCCCCGCGAGGGCGACGTGTCCGTCCGCCTCTTCGAGCAGGCCCCCGGGGAGGGCGAGCCCCGGCCGTCGTTCGGGGTGGAGGTGGTGGACACCGGGATCGGCATTCCCACCGAGGCCCTCCCCCGTCTCTTCACCGACTTCTACCGGGCGCCCAACGCCAAGGCCCAGAGCCAGGACGGCACCGGGCTCGGGCTCGCGTTCGCCGCCCGGGCCATGGCGCTCCACGGCGGCACGATCCGCCTGGAGCCCGCCGATACCGGCGGCGCCCGTGCGCTCCTCCTCTTCCCCCTCGCCCCCGCCTCCGTCCTGGGGGCGCACGCGCCTCTGCTCATCGCAGGCCGCCGGGCGTACTCCCGGCGGGTGGTGGTGATCGGTGGGGTGGCCGCCGGTTCCAAGGCCGCCGCCCGCGTGATGCGCCTCGATCCGGACGCCCACGTCACGGTCCTGGAGCGGGGCCGCTTCCTGTCCTACGCGGGCTGCGGGCTGCCCTACTACATCTCGGGCACGGTCCGCGACCAGGCCGCCCTCCTGTCGAGCCCGCTCGGTGACGTCCGCGACTCGGCCTTCTTCCACAACCTCAAGAACGTCACCACCCTCGACCGCGTGGAGGCCACCCGGATCGACCGGGAGCGCAAGGTCGTCACGGCGCGCAACCTCGTGGACAACGCCGAGATGGAGTTGCCCTACGACAGGCTCGTGCTGGCCACCGGCGCCAGGGCGGTGAAGCCCCCCGTGCCCGGGGTGGACCTCGACGGCATCTACACGCTGCACGGCGTGGAGGACGCCGAGGCCATCCGCTCGGCGCTGCGCTCCTCCTCCGCCAAGGAGGTGGTGATCGTGGGCGGCGGTCTCCTCGGTTGCGAGATCACCGAGTCGGTGGCCCTGCGGGGATCGCGCATCACCCTCGTCGAGCGCGAGGGCAACATCCTCGGCATCGTGGACCCCGAGATCGCCATGCTGGTGGAACGCCACATGCTCTCCCGCGGGGTCAAGGTGCTCAAGGACACCGAGGTCGTGGCCTTCGGGGGCAACGCACGGGTCCACCACGTCTCGACCTCCGACGGCCGCCGCCTCCCGTGCGACTTCGTCATCCTGGCCGCGGGCGTGGTGCCCGACGTGGCCCTCGCGCGTCGGGCGGGCCTGGAGATCGGCCCCACGGGCGCCATCGCGGTGGACCGCTTCCAGCGCACCTCCGATCCCGACATCTGGGCCGCCGGCGACTGCGCCGAGAACTACCACCTCCTCACCCAGCGGCCGGTCTGGATCCCCCTCGGCTCCACCGCCACCAAGCAGGGCCGGGTGGCGGCCACCAACGTCTGCGGGGGAGAGGAGGTGTTCCCCGGGGTGGTGGGCAACATCATCCTCAAGGTCTTCGACGTCAACATCGGCTGCGTGGGCCTCACCGAGCGCGACGCCCGGCTCGCCGGCTTCGACCCCGTCACCACCATCGTCTCAGGGCCCGACCGCGACCATTACCTGCCCACCGCCTCGCGGATCGTCCTCAAGATGGTGGCCGACCGCGCCACCCGCCTCCTGTTGGGTCTCCAGGGCGTAGGGCCCGGCGAGGTGGTCAAGCGCATCGACGTGGCGGCCACCGCGCTCACCGCCCGCATGGACCTCGACACGCTGGCGCAGCTCGACCTGGGATACGCCCCGCCCTACTCCCTGGCCATGGACACGATCCTCATCGCGGCCAACGTCCTCCGGAACAAGATCGACGGCATGTACCAGGGCATCTCCAGCCTCGAACTCCACCGCCGGATGAAGGCGGGCGAGCCCCTGCTCCTCATCGACGTGCGCCTCCCGGCCGAGTATGGCGTGTCCCGCCTGCCGGGCAGCCGGCACGTGCCCCTGGGGTCGCTGCGGGGGCGCCTCCAGGAGATCCCTCGCGACCGGCCGCTCGTACTCATCGGAAAGGTCGGCCTGAGGGCCTACGAGGCGGCCCTCGTCCTCCGGAAGGCCGGATTCCACGAGGTGCTCGTGCTCGACGGCGGGCTCGACGCCTGGCCGTTCGAGGTGGAGCAGCTCTAGCCCACCGCCTACCGGGGCCGGGCCACGGCCTTCGGCGGCCCGTGGGGGAATGCGAGGAGCTCCCAGGTCACGAAGAGCCGGGGGGTACCCGCCCGGACGGGCTCGAGGGCGGTCCCGATCGCCACGTGGGTGCAGGTCGCGCACAGCAGGCCGAGGCGGTGCCCGGGCGAGAGCCATACGAGGTCGAGGGCCTCCTCGGCACTGTACGCGGCGGCGAGGTCCTCGTGGTGCTCGGCACCCGGGTGGAACCCGGCGCGGGCACGGGCGGCGACCCCCTCGGTGACCCGGGGGATGACGTGGTCCACGACCCCGCTCGAGGCCATGAGCGCAGCGTGCTCCCGGGCCAGGGCCTCGAACGGCGGGAACCGGGCGAGGGGCGGAAGACCGGCGGCGATTCGCCACCCGTCGAGAGCCCGGTACAGCGCCTCCACCGCGGCCACGGGGTCGGGCGGATCGGGTGGACCCGGCAGGGCGGGGGGCGGCGGGGGCGCCACCTCCACGAAGACCTCGAAGACGAAGGCCACGCGGGCCCGGTCCACCTCCACGACCTCGAACCGGTAGGCGCCGGGTGTGTGGAAGGCGTCCACCTGCCGCGTGACGCGCCCCGCGATCGGCAGGGATCGGACCCGCCCGTCGGGGGGCGCGACCACGAGCGCCAGCCGCGGATCGCCCGGCACCTCCACGCGGACCGGGAGGACGGCGTCGAGCCCCAGGTCGCGGGGCATGGGATCGATCTCACCACGATGGGCTGCGAAGGCGAGTATCCAGAGTACGGTCCCGTCCCCGGAGGCGCGCGAGGCCAGCCCGACGTCGAGCGCGGTGTCCGGGGGGTGGGCGGCCCGGGCATCGCGGACGAGCGTGTCCGGGAACGCGCCGCCGGTGCGGAGGGCGACGAACCGGGCGTCGCCCGGGAACCCCGCCCGCGCCGTGGCGGCGG
>JBFYZZ010000275.1:0-27131 GCA_041309225.1 Deltaproteobacteria bacterium
GCGCCGAGTACAACCTGTCGGACACGGCGAGCGATTTCACGACGGCGATTTCTGGCACCGTCAATGTGAAGTATCGCTGGGACAACTCCACACATTCGGCTCCCTACTACGCGACCTCAAAGCTTTGGCCGTACCTTGGAGTGCGGGTCGTAAAGTCCGATGGAAGCACCGTACTGGCATCCGCGACCGGTGCGGTAAACATGCAGACCGTTGCGTCGTCGATCACCGACGTCACCGCGACGTGGAGTGGTGAAATATCCTTCGGGTACGTGGACCCGGACGCGACCAAGACCGATTGGGACGGGGCGAAGATCCAGATCGGCATCACGACGGACAAGGTGGGCGGCGGGAACGCCTATTGGCAATGCGTTCTCGAGGCGAAGGTCACCCTGTCATACACAGCCTCGACCGCCTACGACGAAGGGGTCTCCGAGTCGGTTTCCGAGTCCGAATCGGTCGGCGCCACCTACGCCGCGGTCGTCGGGACGTCCGAGTCGGTGTCCGAGAGCGAGGCGGTGGACTCGCTCGCCACCCACACCGTCGCCCTGTCCGAGTCGGTGTCCGAGGACGAGGCGGTCGGCGCGGGCCAGGCCTACAGCGAGATCCTCGAGGAGGACGTGGACCTGGACGAGTCGGTCGGCGCGGTCCTGGGGGCCGTCGTCGGGCTGTCCGAGGCGGTCGGCGAGAGCGAGAGCACCGATGGCCTGTTCGTCGGCCTGGTCGCCCTCGACGAGTCGGTGTCGCTCTCGGAGGAGGTCCTGGCCGCCTACGCCGCCATCCTCGGGGTCAGCGAGGCGATCTCGGAGACGGAGCAGGTCGAGGAGGTCTACACCCCGGGCGGCGGCGCGCACTACGACGGCGACGTGAACGAGTCGGTCTCGCTCTCGGAAGCGGTCGGCACCGCCATCGCGTGCGTGGTCGACCTGTCCGAGTCCGTATCGGTGGGCGAGTCGGTCGGGGTCGCCGTCGCGACGAGCGCCGGCGTCAACGAGTCGGTCGGCCTCTCGGAGTCGGCCATCGCGGCCTATGCGGCCGTCGTCGGCGTCGCCGAGGCCGTGTCCGAGACCGAGCAGGTCGACGAGATCTGGACGCCCTCCGGAGCCCATTACTCGGCCGAGTTGGCCGAGTCGGTGAACCTCGATGAGGTACTGGAGGTGACGGCCGCCTACGCTGTGCTTGTTGATGACGTGATCATGGTGGACGAGGTCGTCTACATCCCATCCATCAGGCCGCACCACCCCCAACAGCCTCAGCCACGTCAGATCAGGCGGAGAACAAGGGCATCATGGGCTTCGGCCACCCCGCGCCCCGCCTCATGGGTGAAGCCATGAGCACGCATGGGAGGATCCTCGAGGCCATCGGTCTGGCACTCGGCCGACGGACCAGACCTGCACCGCCAGTGTCCGGAGTACTCGTCCACCTCGACCGGTGCTCCGGAGGCCTCGCCACAGTGGATGCGGCGGGGACGAGGCGGTCTTATGCCCAGATCGCCGGCCAGCTCGGAGGCTCCGGGACCTACCCGACCGTCCAGGGCATCCGGGAGACGGCCGGGCCGACCCTGCTCACCATCGGTGCGATCGCAGATGGCCAGGTGCTCCAGCGCTCCGGCAGTGGCCGCCTCGGGCTCTACTCGCCGGGCCTCCGACACCTGGTCTGGCATCGGCCGACCCAGAACTCCGCGTTCGAGTCCCTGGCCGGCGCCGTCGGCACCGCGACTGGAACGACCACCTACGAGAACACCCAGTCGTCCGGCACATGGGCGGTCAACACGACCGTGGACGGCGATGGGAACGGAGCGGGCCGGATCGGCGGGAACCAGGACAAGGTCAACTTCGGCCAGGGCCCCGCCATCTGGCTCCGCTTCCGCCTGGGGACCGACCTGGCGAACCTGACCTTGTGGGCCGGCTTCTACAAGACCTCCTCCACCGCGCCGTCGAAGGCGACCTCTTATGTGAAGGCCCACTGCATGCTGCGCTGGGGCTACGGCACCGACACGAACTGGCAGTTCTCGGTGGGCGACGGGACAACCCAGAGCGTCACGGACCTCGGCGTCGCGCCCGCCGTCTCCGTCGAGTACTGGCTGAAGATCGACGCGAGTGTGGCGGGCCAGGCAACCCTCACCCTCTACTCGGTGACGGGGACCGCGCCCGACCTCGTCATCACGCAGATCGCCACGGCGACCAAATCCGGCAACCTGCCGGCGGGGAGCGACCAGGTGGCATGGAGGTACGAGATCTACAACCAAGCGGCCGGCTTCACCCGGTTCTGGTGGACCGGTCTGTGCTGCTGGGAGGCGCTCTGAGATGGGCCCAGGCACGAATCCAACCTCACCCCCGCTTCGTCCGGCCCACTTCCTGACAGTCCGCCAGGTCTGTGATCTCGTTCACCGGTGCCCGCGGACGGTTCGGCGCTGGATCCACGCTGGGGACCTGCCAGGTACTCGGCGCGTGAAGGACGGGTACCTCATCCCAGAGGCCGCACTCGAACGCCTGCTCGAGCCCATCGATGGGGAAGAGCCATGACCAACTTCGGGCGCGCGCTCGCCTTCACCCTCCGCTGGGAGGGCGGGTACTGCAACGTCCCCGGGGATCACGGGGGCGCGACGAATCGCGGGGTCACCCAGACCACCTACGATGGCTGGAGGTCCTCGCAAGGGCTCGCCCAGGCCGACGTCCGGGGCATCACTGACGAAGAGGTCGAGGCCATCTACCGGAAGCTGTACTGGGAGGTCGCCCACTGCGACGGCCTCGCCTGGCCTCTCTGCCTGGCCGCCTTCGACGCCGCGGTGAACTCCGGCCCAGTCCGGGCTGTGAAGTGGCTGCAGATGGCCGCTGGCGTCGCCGTGGACGGCCGATGGGGTCCGAGCACCCGAGCCGCGGTGGCCGCTGGGGCCCCGCGTGAGCTTGCCCACCGGGCCCTCGACCACCGGGAGGCCTTCCTCCGCCGAATCTCGCAGAACCCCGGACAGGCCCAGTTCCTGCGGGGCTGGCTGAATCGTACAGCCGGCCTGCGGGCCCAATTGGACGAGCCATGAGCAGGAATCGCACCTTCCGGCTTGGCCTGCTCACGATCTCGGTGCCCATCCTCGCCCTGGTGACCATCGTGGTCTGCGTACATCTCCACGCGCCGGCTGAGGCCTATACGGCGATCGCGGCTATCGGGGGCGTGGGAACCCTCGGAGGTGGCCTGGCCACTGCTGGCCATGGGATCCGGCACACGACTCGGTACAGCAACGACCCACCTCCCGGATCCGTCAGGACCCCACCAGGCGAGGATGCGTGATGTCCCAGATCCACATCCCGCGCTCCTCCGGTTTCGGCGACCACAGCTGCAAGCCCGGATGGTGGGTGGGGCTCCTCGACGGCTGCCAGGTCGTCCACCTCCGTTGTGGCGGTGCCTGCGGCCGACACGCGGGGCAGCTGGAGGGCCACACCATCCACCCGGATGGGCGGGTGGAGCCCTCCATTCTCTGCCCTGACCCGAAGTGCGGCTGGCATGTCTGGGGCATCCTCGAGGACTGGGCAGGCGGCCTGAAGATGCCGGGAGAGGAGCCCACCCCATGTCCACCATCATCATGAGGTCCACCATGACCACGTCCCTCATCATCGCCATCCTCGCGTCCCTCCTCGTCGGCGGAGGCGCCGGGGTCGGCGCCACCCTCGCCCTCACCCATGACTCCGGGAGCGCCCCCGAGGCCGTGGCCGCGGTCGCCCCCGTTGTCGAGGCCGCGAACGCCGAGCACGTCACCGACGCCGAGACCCGGGCGGCCATCGCCACCATGCCCGCGGTAAACATCGCCGTGGAGGCAGCTGTGCGCCCCCAGGCCGAGCCGTCCACCGTGGCCCTCGCCGCCTACCTCGGGTGCATCGCCGGCGCCCAGGGGAAGGCCGAGGGGTCGGCGGCCTTCGGATGCCAGCAGCGGGGCCAGACCCTGGATGCCACGCTCGAGCCCTGACCCCGAGCACTGCCTGGAGGCACCCAGGTCTCCCCAATGGCCTCAGGGGGGCTCTCTGGGCTCGACCCCTAAGCGCTTTTTAGCGCGATCCGCCAAAATCCTGCGCCGAAAAAAAAGGGCAGTTATCGCGTTACCGGGGGTCGAGTTTTCACGCGCCGCTACACTCCGAGTTCTGGCCGCGGGTGGGTCCCCCCAACGGCGGACCGCGCCCATGCCCGCCTCCCCCGTCGGCCCGGAGGGCCGGCGACACCTCGCGGCCGGCGGGGAGGGCTCCGGGCGCAGCGATCCATGAGCGGACCGGTCCGCTCGCGAGCGCGTCCCAGACCTCGATTCCGCTCATCATCGCAGCGACCGGAGGCCCGACCAACAGCAGGCCGCGGGCCCGTCAGGGCCGCCCCCCACGTCGGTCCGGATGGTCGGAAAGACAGCTCCCAACGCCGCGATCGCGAGGACGCCCCGTCAGGCGTCCTTCGGAGGCTCGTCCGCCCGCGTCGGCTTCGTGAGCAGACTCACGATCACCAGCGCACCGAGCGACGCGGCCAGTGAGGGGTAGATGAGCGGGATCCCCCAGGGATCGCCGTCGGGAGCCGGAATGCCGGGGATCTTGGACAGGGCGAAGCAGGCCAGGCAGACCACCGTGCCGGTCACGATCGAGGCCAGGCCGCCCGCCCGGGTCACGCGCTTCCACGCCAGGGCGGCGATGAGCGCCGGGGTGATGGCCACGCCGTAGATGGTGTAGGCGAAGAAGCTCATCTCCAGCACGGACTTGAGCTGGGTGGCCAGCAGGAACGCGACCACGCCGATGACGACGATGAGGATCTTCTGGAGGGCGACCAGGCGCTTCGGATCCTCTTCCTTGCTGAGGAAGCGCTGGTAGATGTCGCGCATGATCGTGGTGGACGGCGAGAGGAGGTAGTTCATGCCGGTGGAGATGACGACGGCGCAGGCCGCGCCGAGCAGCAGGACGCCCACCGGGAACGGGACGAGCTGCCGGGCTGCCATGAGCACGACCTTGCCGCCGGCCTTGGGCACCGAGAGGTCGATCTGGCCCTGGAGCCGGCTGTAGGCGAAGACGGCGATGACCACGACGATGGTCTCGACGACGACGGTGCCGACCGTCCACCAGATCACGGCCTTCTTGGCGTCCGCGCCCGATCGGGCGCTGTAGAACTTCTGGTACATGCTCTGCACGCCGAGCAGCAGGAACATGGTGGACAGGAAGTACCCGATGGCCTTGAGCCAGGGGTGGACGCCGAACTGGCTGTTGACGACGGCGAAGTAGCCGGGCTCGAGGGCGGCCCTGGCCGTGTCCGGCCCGCCCGCGGCGGTCACGACGAAGGGCACGGCCAGGAGGCAGGCCAGCACGATGATGATGCCGTTCGGAAGGTCGGTGTAGGCGATGGCCACCATGCCGCCGAGCGCCGTGAAGAGGATGACGAAGGTGGCCGCGATGGCCGTGCCGGTGGTCTCCGAGATCGCGCCGTCGGTGATGACGTTGAGGATGAAGCCGCCGGCGACGAACTGGTAGGAGACGATGGACACGAACGACAGCACGAGGGCGATCGCCCCGACGAGGCGGGCCGCCGGCCCGTAGCGGGCCTCGAGGAGGTCGCCCACCGTGTACTGCCCGAAGGTGTGGATCCGGGCGGCGAGGAAGTAGATGAGGACGATGCCGACCCAGGCGCCAGCGGCCAGCCACAGGGCGGAGAAGCCGGCCTTGGAGGCGAACTCCGCACCGCTGATGAAGGTCCCGGAGCCGATCCACGTGCAGATCAGGGTGAAGACCATGACCTGCCAGGGCAGGCTCCGGCCGGCCACCATGAACTGCTCCTGGCTCTTGATCCGGCGCGAGCGGACGAAGTTCAGGACCGTCAGGGCGACGAGGTAGCCGAGGATGATGACGAGGTAGGTCGACATGCCGCGCTCCGGGGGCCAGGGCGGGCGTCATACCCGGGCGGACGCAGCGGTGCCGCCCCGGGGCCAGCCTCCCCTCCCCGTGCTATGCGACGGAGACATTCCCCGGATGCAGCAGGCAGGAGCGGTTCCCATGAGCGACACCCCCCACGTCCCCTTCGTGCCGGCCAACTCCACGCTCCGCGAGTTCACCCTGCGGGCCCTGGTCCTGGGCCTGTTCATGTGCGTGATCCTCGGCGCGGCCAACGCCTACCTGGGCCTGAAGGCCGGCATGACCATCGCCGCCACCTACCCGGCGGCGGTCATCGGCATGGCCGTCCTGCGCATCGCCCGGGGCTCGCTCCTCGAGGAGAACTTCGCCCGGACCGTCGGCTCCATCGGTGAATCGGTCGCGGCGGGCGCCATCTTCACGATCCCCGCCTTCGTGATCCTGGGCCTCTGGAAGTTCGACACGACGAACATCTTCGAGGAGTACACCGTCGCCGCCAGCCTCATGATCCTGGGCGGCATCCTCGGCATCTTCTTCGTCACGATCCTCCGGCGCGTCATGGTCGAGGATCGCGGTCTGCCCTTCCCCGAGTCGGTGGCCGCGTCCGAGATCCACAAGGCCGGCCAGAAGGGCGCCAGCGCGGCCATCCAGCTCTTCCAGGCCATGGGGGTGGGCGCGCTCATCAAGGTGCTCGGCCGCACCGACGCCGGTGCGTTCGACGGCCTCGGCCTCTTCCACTCCTCCAACTCGTTCCAGCTGGCGGTGGGCACGGTCAAGCAGAGCTTCGTGCGGCTCGGCCTGGGCGGCGAGGCCAAGACGCTCGCCACGGGCGGATTCACCACGATCTCGGCCCCGGCGGCCACCCCCGCGTACCTGGGCGTGGGCTACATCATCGGGCCGGAGCTGGGCGCCCTCAACTTCGCCGGCGGCCTCCTGGCGTGGGGGCTGTTCGTGCCCCTCCTCGTGTACTTCCTCGGGCCCGAGATGATCGCCCAGTACACGGATCCGGCCACCGGCGCCGAGGACTGGAGCGCCCTGGTCGGCCACGTCTACAAGTTCATCGTCCGGCCCATCGCGGTGGGCGGCATGCTCGTGGGCGCGTGCTTCACGCTCTACAAGATGCGCCAGAACCTGTGGCTGGGCATCAAGCGCGGCGTGGCCGACGTCCGCAAGTCCGCCGTGGCGGCGGCCCCCACCGAGCGGACCGAGAAGGACCTTTCGTTCAAGGTCGTGATCCTGGGGATCGTGGTCGTCCTCGTGCTCATGGTCGCGCTCTACTACTTCTTCACCGGCCTCATCGGCGGCGCCTTCCTCGCGGCCATCGTCATGCTCGTCACCGGCTTCTTCTTCGCCGCGGTGTCCGGCAACCTGGTCGGCATGATCGGCTCGTCCAACAACCCGATCTCGGGCCTCACGCTCGCCACCACCATCGTGGCGGCCCTCGTCATGGTCATCATCGGCGCCAAGGGCGCCCAGGGCGTGGCCGCGGTGCTCGGCGTGGCCGCGGTGGTGTGCGTGTCCTCGGCCGTGGCCGGCGAGATGCTGCAGGACCTCAAGGTCGGGCACATCCTCGGCGGTACCCCGTGGAAGATGCAGATCGGCGACATCATCGGCGTGATCGTGGCCGGCCTGGTGATGTTCTTCCCCCTCTACATCCTCCACAACTCCGACCTGGCCACCGGCGGCGGCTTCGGCGGCAAGACCCTCCCCGCGCCCCAGGCCGGCCTCATGGCCGCGCTGTCCCAGGGCATCGTGGGCGGGGAGATGGCCTGGCCGCTCGTCATCGTGGGCATCGCGATGGGCATCTCGCTCATCCTCATCAGAGTCCGCAGCCCCATGCTCTTCTCGGTCGGCATGTACCTGCCGCTCGAGACCACCTTCGCCATCTTCGTCGGCGGTGTCATCCGGGGCATCGTGGACCGCACGGCCGGCCGCCGCGCCTACAACGCCGCCCAGAAGGCCCGCGTGGAGAACGCCGGGGTGCTCGCGGCCTCGGGCCTCATCGCCGGCGAGGCCCTCATGGGCCTGATCATCGCCGCGGTGGTCTTCTTCTTCGGCCGGTTCCCCCTGATCCCCGGCTTCGAGGGCGTCGCCTCCTGGCTCGCGCTCCTGGTCTTCGCCGTCCTGGCCGCCTACCTGATCATGGTCCCGCTCCGGAAGGCCGGGGCCGCCGACGAGCCCGCACCGCCCACCGCGGTGATGTAGGGCTCCGCCGAGCGCGCCGTGCGGGTCGCCCTCGTCCGCTGCCCCGACTACGGCGCGCCCGTCCTCGGCGACGCCATCGAGCGCGTCCTCGCCTCCCTCGGGGGCCTCGGCGCGTCCGTGCGGCCGGGCGACCGCGTCCTCCTCAAGGTCAACCTGCTGCTCGGGCTGCCGCCCGAACGGGCGGTCACGACCCAGCCCGAGGTGCTCGAGGCCGTGGTCCGGATGGTCCAGGATCTGGGCGGCAAGCCGATCGTCGGAGACTCACCGGGCGGATCCCACACGGCCGCCACCTACCGGGGGGCGCTCAGCCGCGCCGGCCTGCTGCAGGTGGCGGAGCGCACGGGCGCCGAGGTGGCCTGCTTCGACGAGGACACGGTCGAGGCGCCCAGCCCGGAGGGCAGGGTCTTCCGGCGGTTCCGCGTGGCCCGCGTGGTGGTCGAGTCCGACGTGATCGTCCAGCTCCCCCGCCTGAAGACCCACGAGCTCACCGGGCTCACGGCCGCGGTGAAGGGCTGCTACGGATACCTGCCCGGCCTGGACAAGATCCGCTACCACCTGCACGCCCGGCGGGATCCACGCCTGTTCGCCGACCTGCTCCTCGACGTCCACGGCATCCGGCCCCCCACGCTCACGATCCTCGACGCCGTGGTGGCCATGGAGGGCCAGGGTCCCTCGGCCGGCCGGCCGCGCCGGCTGGGCCTCCTGCTGGCCGGCGCCTCGGCGCCGGCCCTCGACGCGGTGGCCACGCGGATCGTGGGCATGTCGCCGGAGCGGGTGACCACGCTCGCCGCGGCCGAGGCGCGCGGCCTCGGGCCCGTCTCGCCGGATGCCGTGGACGTCGTGGGCGAGCGCCTCGAGGACGTCGCCGTCGCGGACTTCGTGCCCCCATCCACCGCCCGGATCGCGCCCGCCCCCTCCTGGGCCGCGAGCCTGGCGGAGCGCTGGGTCTCCGCCCGGCCGGTGATCGACCCGGACCTCTGCGCGCGTTGCGGCCGCTGCGCGGAGGCCTGCCCGCCCGGAGCGATGGCCTGGGCGAAGGGTGAGGTCCCCCGGATCGACGACCGCGAGTGCATCCGGTGCTGGTGCTGCCAGGAGATCTGCCCCGAGCAGGCCATCCGGGTGGCGCGCCCCCGCATCGCGCTCGACCCCTCGTCCCCGGTGTTCCGGCACGTGCTCGGCGTCGTCGAGCCGCTCGGGGCGGCCGTCCGTCGCGTCCGCCGCTGATCCGTGCCAGCAGGTCCGCGCCGCCGGTGGTACGATCCGATCCGGGCACGGGCGGACCGGAGGTGCCCCGTGAGCATCCCGATCCTCTTCCTCCTCGCTGCGTGCTCCACGAACGGCGACGACTCGGGCCCCGCGCCCGCCGACGACACGGGTTCCCCGTCCGACGACATCCACGGCGAGATCACCACCACCGGCGGCGACTGCGAAGGGCAGGCCTTCGCGGCCCCGACGCCCGTGGTCTGGGCCGAGACGGACGGTCGCGACGTGCTCCTCCACCTCGACGACCTCACGGCCAACTGCTGCCCCACCCCGGGCGCCGCGATCACGCACTCGGACACCACGTTCACCGTGGTCTTCGACGACCTCGCGGGCGGAGGCGGCTGCTTCTGCGAGTGCGTGATCGATTTCCTGGTCAGGATCGCCGACGTCGCGCCGGGCACCTGGACCCTCGACGTGGAGTACCGCGGCGCCCCGCTGGGCTCGGCCGAGGTGACGGTATCCTGACCCGGGGTCCGCTAGCCGCAGCCGCCGCAGCCGCAGGGCCCGCCGGGACCGCAGTCGTCGTCGCACCCGCACTCGGGGCACTCGTCCTCCCACTCGGTCCCGTGGGGATGGCCGTGGGCGGTCTCCTCGGGCGTGGCGTCGCGCACGCTCACCACCTCGACGTCGTAGGTGACCTGCATGCCCGCGAGCGGGTGGTCGCGATCGATCACGACCTGGTCGCCGTCCACCTCCACCACCCACCAGTCGGTGATCTCCTCCTCGTCTTCCACGAGGAAGTGGAGCCCGGGGTAGATCTCCGCGTCGGCCGGAAAGGCGTCGCGGGGCACGCCGCGCGCGCCGTCCCCCATCCGGGCTCCGAACGCCTCCTCGGCCGCGAGCACGACGTGGAGGTGGTCGCCGGCCTGGTGGCCGAGCAGGGCCCGCTCCAGGCCCGGGACGATGTTCCCGGCCCCCTGCAGGTAGTCGAGCGCGCTCTCGCCCTCGGTGGTGTGCAGGACGGCGTCGTTCTCGCCCGTGAGCGTGTAGTGGATGCTCACGACCTTGCCGTCGGCGATGCGCTGGCTCTCGTCCACGGGACCTCCCGGGGTGGTGCGGCCTGCCCCTGCTATTCGCCCGGCCCCTCGGGGGCCATTCCCCGGTCGCCTCCCGGGGGGGCCATGGGGGGTGCGGGGAGCACCTGGACCCGGCCGATCTCGACGAGGTGCTCGTCTGGCGATCCATCGAGCGGGATGGGCCCACCGGTGAAGGACTGCCAGCCGACCCGCAGCACCGCCTCCCCGGGGGCGGTGCGCGAGGGGACCGGCACCCGGACGCGGTCCCGCACGGCCAGGCCGGGGACGAACCGCCAGGTCTGCAGCAGCCCCTCGGCGGGGGCGGACATGCGCGTCTCGGTCTGGAACGCACCCGAGAGCGTCGTCTTGACCTTCCAGGCTGCGCCGATCTCCTCCCGGGCCCGCCAGCGGCACTCGGCCCAGACCGACTCGCCGGGCAGCAGCGCCTCCTTTTCGATCGTGCAGCCGAGGAGGTCCAGCACCCCCCCCCAGGTGGCCAGGGCCGGGGCGCCGTCCGGGGTCTGGAGCCCGGCGAGGAAGGCCTGGCGGCGGGCCTCGTAGCCGGCGTTCACCTCGGCCCGCCAGCGGCGCACGTCGGCCCGGAGCGCCTCCAGCTCGGCCCGATCCGTGTCGTCGACCAGGTCCCGCTTCTCCTCGGGATCGGTGACCAGGTCGAAGCGCTGGGGATCGCGCTCGCGGTAGTGATCGATGAACTTGGAGGTGCCCTCCCGCCGGGCGAGGCAGCGGAAGGAGCGCCAGCACGAGTGGTAGAGCACGCGGCCCGGGGGGGCCGGATCGAGCAGGCTGGAGCCCTCGAGGTGCCCCTGGAGCACCTCCATCCCGAGGAGGTCCAGGATCGTGGGGACGATGTCGATGGTCTGGCGGTTGCCCTCGATGACGCCCGTGCGGCCGTCGAGCACGCCCGGCCCGTAGAGCACGAGCGGGATCTCGAGGCCCTCCTCGTGGATCGCGAGGTCGTGGTAGTACCGCCCGTGCTGCCCGAAGGCCTCGCCGTGGTCGCCGAGCACCACGAAGAGGGTGTCGTCGCCCAGGCCGTGGGCCTCGTAGGCGCGCACGAGCTTGCCCAGGAAGGCGTCCACGTAGCGCACCGCGTTGAGGTACTTCCGCCACTTGGGGCTGGTCACCTCGGGGAAGGGCTCGACGGGGAAGTCGCCGGGGACGTCGTAGTCTCCGTGCGTGACCACGGTCATGTAGGTCGCGAGGAAGGGGCCGTCCCCAGCGAGCGACCACGCCACCCCCGGGCCCAGCATGGCGTCGTCCGCGATACCGAGCGGGTTGAGCTCGTGGTCCCAGGGGGACCGGATGAGGTCGGCCTCGGCCCGGAAGAGCCCGTAGCCCATGTCGTGGACGAGGTGCACCCGGTTCTCGTAGGTGCCGCGCGCGGTCTGGAAGAAGGCGGTCCGGTAGCCGGACTCCGCGAGCAGCTCCGGCAGGCACCGGCCCGGCAGCCCGTTCCAGGTCGCCTCCCGCACCCTCGGATCGAGCTCGGGGAACCGGCTGCAGAGGACGGCCACCAGGGACTTGGAGGTGTGCGGCACCACCGTGAAGGCGTCGCGCGCCACGAGCCCACGGGCGGCGAGGTCCGCGAGGACCGGCGTGGTCGTGCGCGGGGGCTCCGCCAGCGAGGTGGTGCCCATGCTCACCGACTCGAGCAGGACGATCACGATGTTGGGGAGCGGCTGGCGGGACGGGGGGGAGACCACGAGCGGGGGCTCGGGCGGCGGGAGGGGCGCGTGGACCTCCTGCATCCGGTCGAGCGCGCTGCTCACGAGCAGGGGGACGAGCGCGTCGTGGAGCGCGGAGAGCCGCTTCTCCGGGGCGCCGGGCGGCGCGATCCCGTGGATGAGGAGGGTGGGGACGAGCAGCAGGAGGGCGAGGCGACCCCAGAGGGGGTGCCCGGACGGGCGCAACGCCGGCAGGGCGGGCAGGAGCCCCAGCACCACGGCGGCGGCGAGGGCCACCTCGTGCCAGGTCCGGACCTCGGCCAGCACCACGGGCAGGATCTCCTCGGGATCCCCCACCAGGTAGGCCAGCGCCCCCAGGTCCACCCGGCTGCCCATCGTGTGGAAGACGCCCAGCTCCAGGCCCGTGGCCACGAGCAGGATCGTGCACCCGAGGTGGAAGGCGACCCGGCCCAGGCGGTGCGGGACGCCCGACAGGGGGCGCAGGAGGAGGGCGCCGGCGAAGGCCACGAGGGCCCAGGTCTCGACCTCCGCGTGGGAGGTCTCCCAGAGGTCCTCGAGCCCGGGCCGGCGCGTCTTCTCCCCCAGGAGGAGCCACCGGGCGACCACGAGCGGTACCAGGCCCACGAGGCCCCCGACCACCGCGGGGATCACGTCCTGCCGCCGGGGGGCCACCCGGTCCCAGGCCCGGAGGGCGACCCTCGCGATCCGGAGGACCGGGGCCAGGCGCCGCCGCCAGGGGGACACCGGTCCCGTCATGGGGTCCAGCGCAGCCCCAGGCCGGTGAGCGTGGTCACGCCCCGGAGGGTGCCGTCCCCGACGCGGGTGCCGCCGTACACGCCGTCGCCCGAGGCGAGGGGATCGATCCGCACCTGCGCCACCTGGGAGCCGTCGAGCGTGCGGGGCAGCAGCCACGCCTGGGAGAGGCCCACGTCGAGGTGCAGCCCGCCCCGGGCGAGGTCGACCGTGGCGCCCAGGCCCCAGCCCACCTTGGCGCCGTCGGGCACCTGGACGCTCGCGAACGCGGCGTCCACCGAGGAGGACTCGACGAAGAGGCCCGCCCGGACCGCCTGGCCGTCGCCGCGACGCTCGGCCCCGAGCCGCACCGAGACGGCGTCCCGCAGGGTGACGGCGAGCGGGATGTCGTCGTCCACGACCATGGGCTCGTCCCCGCGGGTCGGGATGTCGAGGATCACGTCCTCGAGGGTCAGGGCCTCGACGGTGCTCCATCCCTCCCAGGCGACGTCGAGTTCCACCTCCCAGATCCCGCCCGCCCGCACGAGGCCCCCGATCCGCACGATGGGCGGCATCCGGACCTCGAGGGCCACGTCGGGGTCGCTCGCCTCCGGTGCGGTGACGATCCGTCCCATCTCCGACGCGCCCGTGTAGAAGACGTTGCCGCGGAAGTCCACGGACAGGGGGCCGCGCGCCTCGTACGTCACGGGCGGGACCAGGGTGGCGCCGGCCGCGAACCGGCCGTCCGCGGCCTCCCACAGCACCCCCGCGTTCCAGGTGACCTCGAAGGAATCGCGCACGGACAGGGATGCCGAGACGTCGTAGGCGGGGTCCTCGGTGGGCACGAACCCGCCGGTGACCACGCTGGCCACGAGGGACTCGTCCACCTTAAGGAGGCTCCAGGCGACGCCGGCGCCCACCGAGATGCCTCCCCCCACCCGCACGCCGACCGACGGGCCGGCCCGCACCTGGAGGACGCGCTGGTCGACGAGGGCGTAGCGCTGGGGACCGTCCGCCGGGAAGGCATAGGTGGGCGCGAAGGGCGTGTAGAGCCCGAGGGCCACGGCCACCCGGCCGTCGCCCCAGACCCCGGCGAGCGCGGGGATCGGGAAGGGGGGCGTCTCGTTGTGGACCGGTGCGTGGACGAGGTCGCCGCCGTCCTCGGGGGCCCGGGCCACGTCCTCCCGGTCGAAGGTCACCGCCTGGTGGACGCCCGTGAGCTGGAGGGCCACCTCCCGCCGGATCCGGGTCAGGGCGGCGGGGTTCCAGGCCTGGGCGCTCGCGTCGTCCACACCGGCGGTGAAGGCCGATCCGCGGCCGAACGCGCGCACGCCCGCGTCGGTGGTGTAGAACCCGGCGGCGCGGGCGCCGGCGGGGACGGCGAGGGCGGCGAGGAGGAGGGCGGATCGGCGCACGGAGGCTCCCGAGGGCCGCTCCCTCTATCGCGTTGCCCGCCGGAGGCCGCCCGGCTCCCCCGGCGCCCTACCTCAGCGCCTCCATCGCTCCGAAGGGACGGTCGGGCCGCCAGTCCTGGAGGATCTCCCGGTCCTCTGCACTGCACCGGTCGGCCAGGAGGCGGGCCAGCAGGGCGCCCAGGCCCGGCCCGATCATGAAGCCCTGTCCGCACATGCCCACGGCGAGGACCAGCCCGGGCACGCCCGGAGCGGGGCCCACGAGCGGCGCGCCGTCGGGAGTCATGGGGTAGAGGCCCCGCCAGGTGCGGCGCACCTTGAGGTGGGCGAGCGCGGGCTGCACGGCCACCATCCGGCGGGCCACCATGGGCAGGAAGGCGCTGGTGGACCGCGTGTCCTCGCCCACGATCGGCGGGTCGGGGGTGATGCAGAACACCACCTGCCCCTCGGCGTTCTGGTAGTAGTAGAAGTTGCGGCTGCCGGGCGTGGGCCGCACGTCCACGATCATCGGCTCCAGGAACCGCGCCACCGGCTCGGTGATCCCGGCCTCGTGGCCGTCGGGCACGACCGGAAGGTCGAGGCCGGCCAGGCGTCCCACGCGGCCCGCCGCGGCGCCCGCCGCGACGATCACGACCGGGGCGTCCCACCGGCCGAGCGGGGTCTCGACCCCCGCCACCCGACCACCCTCGAGCCGGATCCCGGTGACCGGCTCGTGGAAGTGGAAGTCCGCGCCGCAGCGCGCGGCCTGCTTCCGGAAGGACCACGCGCACAGGAGCGGCGACGCCGAGCCGTCGCCGGGGGAGAAGGTACCGCCCAGGAGCCCCTCGGGGGTGAGGCCCGGTGCCACCTCGAGCAGGGCCGCCGCGTCCAGCCAGTCGATGCCGAGCCCGAAGGCCCGCTGCCGGGGGAGCAGGTCCCGGAGCGTGTCCGCCACCGCGGGGGCGTAGGCCACGAAGACGTAGCCGCCCTGGCGCCACCCCACGGGGTCGCTCGTGCGGGCCTCCCAGCCGGCCATGACGTCGAGCGACTCCCGGCAGACCGCGATCTTGGCCCGGTCCGAGAAGGTGGCCCGGATCCCGCCGATGGCGGCCCGGTTCTGGCCGCGGCCGCCCGAGGCCTCGGGGTCGAACACGGCCACCGTGAACCCGGCCCGGGCGAGGAAGTACGCCGCGGGGAGCCCGACGGACCCGGCACCGACGATCACCACGTCGCTGGCTCGGGTCATCGCTCATCCTCCCCCGCCGCGAAGACGCCCAGCGGCACCTCCACGAAGAGCGGCCTCAGGGTGGCGGGCGTGGTCACCTGCGGCTCGACCCCCTCCTCCCGGAAGAGGCGCGCGATGAGCTCCGGGCAGTTCTTGCCGCAGCACGCCCCCATGCAGACCCGGAGCTGGGCCTTCATCTCGTTCACGTCCCGGACGCCGTCCCGGATGGCGGCCCGGATCTCCCCGGCGGTGACGTGCTCGCACCGGCAGATGACGACGTCGTCGGCGACCGGCCCGCCCGGACGCGCGCCGGTCGGGGCGATCGAGTCCGGATCCTGTACCCGGATGCCGGCGACCCGGTGGGCGAGCGCACGGGGGACGCGCACACGGACGAGGAGCGTACGGTCCTGGCTCGCCCGGTTCTTGACGTCCACCACGGGGAAGCGGCCGAGGTCGCGGCCGTCGGCGTCCGTACAGGGGACCTCGGCGCCCACGGGCACGCGGTCCGCACGCTGCTCGAAGGGGAGCGTGATCAGGGGGAACTCGGGATCCTTCCGGGCGTCCACGAGCGTGATGGCGAGGCCCGGGCAGATGGTGACGCAGAGCGCGCATCCCGAGCAGGTCCCGGTGAACCGCGGCATGCCCAGGATGGGATCGCCGCGCATCGTGATGGCGCCCTTCGGGCAGACCGTGGCGCACGGGTTGCAGGGGATCTCCTGGCTGCACCGGATGACCGGGTAGACGCGGAGCCCCTCGGGCGGGGTCTCGTCGAGCGGGACCACGGGCCCGGGCCGGGCCTTGAGCACCTCGAGCTTCTCGCGCCAGGCGTCCGGCACCTCGTCCTGGGTGAGCCCCAGGTGGCGGGCGACCTCGAGGGCGGCGATGCGGCCGCCGAAGGTGGCGGCGCTGGCCTCCGCGATCTCGGCAGCGTCGCCCGCGGAGAAGACCGGGATCCCGAACTCGAGGGCCTGGCGGGCGAACTCGTCGAGCGCGGAGAGCCCGACGGCCACCAGCACGGTGTCCACCGCGAAGGTGCGCTCGGTGCCCGGGATCGGCCGGAAGCGGCGGTCCACCTCCGCGATGGTGACGGCCTCCACGCCGGTCTCGCCGTGCACCCCGAGCACCGTGTGCGACAGGTGGACCGGCACCCCGAGGCGGCGGATCTTGTCGGCGTGGACCTTGTAGCCGCCCACCTCGGGGAGGGCCTCGACCAGCCCCACCACCTCGATGTCGGCCTGGATCGCGTGGTAGGCTGCGATGAGCCCGACGTTGCCGCCGCCCACCACGAACAGTCGGCGGCAGGGCCGGACGAGGTCGCGGTTGAGCAGGGTCTGGAACGCCCCCGCCCCGTACACGCCGGGCAGGGTGTGCCCGGGGAACGGGAGTTGCTTCTCGCGGGCGCCCGTCGTGACGAGCAGCACCCGGGGCTCGACCACGTGGTACCGGCCGTGCCTCACGACGCCGACGCGACCGTCGGCGAACACGCCCACCGCCGTGGCCTCGAGCCACACCTCCACCGACGGGAGCGCCGAAGCCTCGGCGGCGAGCGCGGTGGCGAGGTCGATGCCGCGGGTGCCGGCCCGGGTGTCCTCGATGGAGCCGAAGAACTTGTGGGTCTGGAGGACGAGCTTGCCGCCCGGGCGGTCCTTGTCGTCCACCACCAGGACGTCCACGCCCCGGCGTCCGAGCTCCACCGCGGCGGACAGGCCCGCGGGCCCCGCGCCCACCACGAGCACGCCCACCCTGAGGACGTGGGTCTCGCCGAGGGGGGGGAGGGCCTCGACGGCCGGCAGGTCCGGGTGCCGGTCGCACGACGCCACGACCATGCCCGCCCGGACGGGGGTCATGCAGGCCTTCACCGCCACACCGTCGGCCACGACCGTGCACTGGGCGCACTGGCCGTTGGCGCAGAAGATGCCGAGCGGCGCGCCGTCCCGGGGGTGGTGGCCGAACGTGTGGATCCCCGCCGCGAAGAGGGCGGAGGCGATCATCTCGCCGGGCCGGGAGAGCAGCGGCTGGCCGTTCCAGGTGAAGGGGACGTCGGCCGTCCCCTCAGGCGGAGGGAGGACGGGGTGCGCTCCGACGCGGCGTTCGTGCATGACCGGCCCCGAAGGATGAGGGACGGCGTGTCTAATCCAGGCCCGCAGGCGGGACACGGATCCGGATCACCCCGGCCGCTCACGGGGTCGCGGAGGCGTCGCAGGCCGTGCGCTCCACCCGGCGGACCTTCCGCTCCCTCGCGAGCAGGGCGAGGTCGGGATCCAGCTCGATCCGCGGATCCGGGGAGAGGCCCGCCACCTCGAAGGACCCCCGGCCGTCCACCACCCTCACGGGGCCGGCCACCACCCGGCCGGTCGCACCGTCGGTCACCACCACGGGCACGTCGAGGACGCCGAAGGGGAGATCCGAGACCACGCACCCGCTGAGGGTGACCCCGGCCGGATCGGGCGCGGTGCGCACCTCGAGGTCCAGGCGGGGGATGCGGCCGCCGTCCACCCAGGTGTCGAAGAAGTCGTCGAGGTCCTGGCCGGAGGCCGACTCCATCGCGGCCTGGAAGTCCTCGGTGGTGATCCGGGAGCCGGCGCGTCGCTCGGCGAACCGGTCGAGACCGCGGAAGAACGGCTCGTCGCCGAGCCGCTGGCGGAGCATCCACGCGACCACGAACAGCCCGTACTCCCCGCGGCGCCGGGCCGAGACGTCGCTCGACGCGGTGGTGCCCGTCAGCGAGAGCGGCCGGGTGGCCACCTCCAGGGCGTCGCGGCCCCGAATCCGGTCCTCGGGGTTCTCGAGGTTCTTCCGGACCGCGGCCATGCGGGCGTCGAAGTCCTTGCGACCCACGGCGGCTCGCACGTAGAAGGCGGCGTAGGCCTCGGGCAGGGCCTGGCCCAGCCAGGCTTCGCGGGCCGAGGCGGGCTTGAGCGACTGCCCGAACACCTGGTAGGCCACGCCCCGGGCGACCTGCGTGCGGCCGAGGTTGGGATCCTCGGCCTCCACGGCCGAGGTCTCGCCCGCCTCCGAGGCCTTGATGCTGCGCACGGCCACGAGCCCGGGGGCCGCGTCGCCGAGCGTCCCGGCGAGCGCCTGGGCGACGAACGTGGAGGGCAGCTGCAACGCCTCGATCTCCGCGAGCGGGAAGTCCGGGAGGAAGCGGTCGAGGAACGACACGACGCGCCGCACCTCGGGCGGAAAGGCGCGGAGCGCGCCCATGGTGGCGGGGAACAGGTGCACGCGGACCGCGGGCATCCCCACCGCCGCCTGCTCGTTCCACTCGCGCCACATGCCCACCGCGACCGAGGGATGGATCGCACCGCGGGCCTCGGTCTCCACCCAGCGCCAGCCTGTGCCGTCGTAATCGTTCCACTCCTTCACGGTGTCGCCGGAGACGGCGAGCGACAGCGTGCGGAGGCCGGGCGGGGGCACCCCGGCCTTCATGTGGAAGTCCCACGGAGTGCCGCCCGGATCCGGCAGGACGTCGGGCAGCACCCGCTGGAGCCCGGTGGTCGGTCCGAGGGGCCGGCCCTCGCTCGACCAGTTGGCGTACTGCCACTCGGCGTCCCAGGCGAACCGGATCCGGACCACGTCCCCGTTGGGGACGGGCCCGGGCAGCAGGGCGAGGATCTCCTGGCGCATCGGCGTGGACCGGAACAGCTCGCCCTCGACGCTCCCGTCCTCGGCGGTGCCGCCCAGCGTCCCGGCCGCCGCGGTGGAGGGCGCGGCGATCCCTGCGGGCGCGCTCGAGGTGCCCTGAGAGGTGGTGGTGCCGCCACCCGCCGCGGCGTCCCCCTCCTGGGCCGCCTCCCCGGCCGCGAGGCCGAGGAGGTCGGACCCGCCCACGGCCGTGCGCGCGGTCTCGGCCTGGACGGAGACCCAGGGCAGGGCGCGCCCGTCCTCGGTCTCGAGGGCCCGGATCCGGAAGGTGCCGGGGAGCGTGGTCTCGGCGGGCAGCCTGAGGAGGAGGTGGCCGGCCGGACCGCCCTCGGCGCGGAGCGTGAGCGTCGAGTCCACCCGGACGGTGATCCGGTTGCCGAAGAAGTTGGCCGGCCGGGTCACGACCTCGAGATCGGCCCGCACCGCCTCGAGGCGGCCGCTCGAGGGCGAGCCCACCGGGGTGCCGGAGAACCGCTGGAAGTGGTGGTCGCCGTGGTGGTCGCGGCCGTGGCTGAAGGCCATGGACGCGAAGCCCGTGTCGGCCTGCCCGTCGCCGTCGCGGACGCAGGTGAGCCACCGGTCCCAGGCCATGGGACCGAGCACGGTGCCCTCCCTGGCCGCGACGCCGAACCGCGTCCCGGTCAGGAAGTCGGCCACGAGCTTGAGGTCCCGGCCCGGCACGCCCAGGCCCTCGTGCAGCAGGCGATCCTCGCGCAGCATGGCCACCGGGTCGAAGCCCGAGTCCACGAGCAGGCGGCGCCGGTCGGGCAGGAGGTTGGTGGCCACGAGCCGGGCCTTGAGCCTCCCCCGGCTCTCGGTGACGATGTACTCGGCATCCACGCCCGCCTGGGGCTTCTCGCGGTAGACCACGCCGCCGCCGAGCGGCTCCAGGTCGTACAGGAGCCGGAGGATCGCGGGATCGGCGGAGAGGATCATGCCCTGCCGGATGGGCGTCTCGAACGGGGCCTCGCCGTGGGCCACGGGGGCGAGTTCGGCCGGGTCGGCGTCCGCCGTGAGCACCATGTGGTTGGCGAAGGCCCAGGCATCGCCGCGGTCCGGCAAAGAAAGGCGGGCCGTGCCGGATCCCACGAACACGACGCCCACGAGGCGCTCGGAGACGGGCGCGCGGCCGGAGAGCACCGGGATGAACACGCCCTCGTCGAAGGTGAAGGAGCAGACCCCGTCCTCGAAGGTGTCGCCGCTCACCCGGTACGCGGTGTCGCCCAGCCGGAGCCGGAGCGCGGAGGTCCACCATGCGTTCAGGGCCTCCTGGTCCGCGGGGGGGGCGCCGGGGACGTCCAGGACGGGCAGCGGGGCGGCCACGTCCTCCACGGGGAGCGGCGCCGGGGCGTCCGGGGGCACGACGGGCGGGGCCTGGCCGGGATCCCCGGCGAGCAGGGCGGTCAGCGCGAGGAGGGGCGTTCTCACGGCGTCTCCGGGGGCGGCTCGGGCATGCGCGCCTCGCGCGTGTACACCCCGTCCGCCAGCGCACCCACCACGCGCAGGGCCAGGTGGACGGCATCGGCGAAGAGGTCGGGATCGAGCGTGTCCACGGTGTCCGAGGGGAGGTGGAGGTGGGCGTAGGCGTCGTGGGTGGCGAAGTAGAGCGTGGGCACGCCGAGGTCGAACAGGGCCTGGGCATCGGCGCCACCACCCCACCAGGTGTCCGCGATCGTGCGCCGCGTTGTCACGGCATCGATCGTGCGGGCGATCTCCCAGAGGCCGGGGGAGGCCTGGCCACCCCCCACCTGCACGGCATCGCCAATCCCGATGCAGTCGAGGTTGACCTGGGCCACGATCCGGTCCACCGGCACCGGAGGCGCCGCGGCGAAGGCCTTCGACCCGTCGAGCCCGTGTTCCTCGGAGGCGTAGAGCACGGCGTACACCGTGCGGCGGGGGGCGGCCCGACGGAGCGCCCCGGCGATGGCGAGCACCGCGGCCGATCCGGAGGCGTCGTCGTTGGCGCCGGGCCAGCAGACCCCGGCCTGACAGCCGACGTGGTCGAGGTGGGCGGTGACCACCACGGCCTCCGCGGCGAGATCGGTGCCCGGGATCCGGGCGACCACGTTCACCGTGGGGACGGCTGGCCGGTACGTGGCGGCGGTGCGGACGCGGACCCGGGTGGCGGTGGCCACGGAGGCCGTGGCCTGCGGGGTGGCGAGCCGGGTCTCGAGGTCGGCGAGGGTGCTGCCGGTCCCCGCGACGATCCGTTCGGCCACGGGGAGCGCCACCTGGAGCTGCGGGATCGGAACCGCGGGGCCGGGCCCGTCCATGACCGAGCCGATCGCGGGCTGGGGATCGGAGGGGCGGGGCACCAGGAGGAGGGCGGCGGCGCCGTGCGCGCGGGCGACGGCGGCCTTGGGGCGCGGCATCCAGGACTCCCCCCACCCGCACTCCCCGGGCGACCAGGGAGGCGCCGGCTTGAAGGCCAGCACCACCTTGCCCGCGACGTCGAGGCCGGCGTAGTCGTCCTGGCCACGGGCGGGATCGTCGAGGCCGTGCCCCGCGAACACCACCTCGGCCTCCACGTCGCCCGAGCCCGTGAACCCGCGACAGGCGAAGTCGACGCCCAGGGCGAGCGGCTCGGCGGTGCCATCGGGTTCGACGAGCGCGAGGTCGCACGTCGAGATCGCGGCGTGCTCGATGGGGAACGGCTGCAGCCAGCCCGCCCGCGCGAGCTCCCCCAGCGCGACCGGGACCGACGCGGGATCGGCCGGGGCGAGGCCCGGCTCGAGCCCCTCGGCCCGGAGGCGGGCCACCGCCCAGGCCACCGCCCGGTCGTACCCGGGGCCGCCGGGCAGACGACCCTCCATGTCGGGGCCCGAGAGCACGCGGACGGTCTCGAGCAGGGCCTCGGCGGAGATCGCCGCCGCCGGGTCGGGCAGGACGGCCGTGGGACCGGACGGGCCGGGCCGGGCGTGGCAGGCCAGGGCGCCGAGGATCGGGAGCAGGTCAAGGCGCGAGGTCATGGGCCGGCATCCTAGCGCGGTCGGGGCGGATCGGCGCGGCCCTCGCCTTGACCCTGCCTCCAGACGGGCGGTACAGTGGACCCGAGAGGCCAGCCTCGTGCCGATCCTCCTCCTGCTGTCCGTGTTCCTCGCCCCCCTGGCCCGGGGATCCGGGACCGACTGCCACGCGACGATCCTCCAGGACCTGAACTGCAACGGCATCGACGCGGCCGACGAACTCCCCACCCCCACCGACGATCCCGAGTGCGCGGCGCACACCGACCCGTCCGGCGCGCAGGACAACGCCGACGCCTGGTACGACTTCCCGACGTACGGCTGCCGGTACCACCTGGATCCGGCCAGCATGGATCCCGACACCGACGGGTTCTCGGGGGGGCGATGGGCGGTCCTGGAGGTCGATGACCCCGAAAGCGACAACCAGATCGAGGTGGAGCTGGCTTGCGACAACTGCCCCTACCACCACGATCCCCTCCAGCAGGACTACGACTGCGACGGCCTCGGCGACCTCTGCGACCTCTGCCCCTACGACGCGGATCCCGAGCAGGCGGACACCGACGGCGACGGCGACGGCGACGCCTGCGACAACTGCCCGGCCGAGCCCAACCCGGATCAGGCCAACCGAGACGCCGACGCCTGGGGCGACGCCTGCGACAACTGCCCGGCCGAGCCCGGCGCATCCCAGGACGACGCCGACGCCGACGGGGCGGGCGACGCCTGCGACAACTGCCCCGACCTCCCCAACGCGACCCAGCTCGACGCCGATGGGGACGGGCTCGGCGACGACTGCGATCGGTGCCCGTTCGACTGGGATCCCGCCCAGCTCGACGGCGACGGCGACCGCATCGGCGACGCCTGCGACAACTGCCCGGCGGTCGCCAA
Organism: Deltaproteobacteria bacterium; assembly: GCA_041309225.1. Lineage (GTDB taxonomy): Bacteria > Myxococcota_A > UBA796 > UBA796 > JAFGLY01 > JAFGLY01. The sequence continues at coordinate 22,893 of JBFYZZ010000275.1, forward strand.
CGTCGCCCAGCTCGACATCGACGGGGACGGCATCGGCGACGCCTGCGACCCCTGTCCGCACGACGGGCTCGGCACCTGGGCGGACGAGGACGCGGACGGTGTGGGCGACGCCTGCGACAACTGCCCCTCGGACGCCAACGCCGAGCAGGCGGACGTCGACCGCGACGGCCTCGGCGACGCCTGCGACCTCGAGAACGCCCTGCGCGGCGCGGGCCCCCTGTGCGGCTGCGGGGAGGGGGGCGCCACGCCGGGCCGGAGCGACTCGGGTGCGGCCGGGGCCGTGCTGCTCCTCCTCGGCTGGTGTAGAATCCGGCGCCGACTCCAAATTCCCCACGCACCCCTGACCTGAAGGAGGACCCACATGAGACCCCTGCCCCTCGCCGCCGCCGCCCTGCTCTCCCTGCCCGCCATGGCCGGGAAGCCCATCGACCTCCTGGAGGTGGACCCCTCGGACCAGACCGGCGTGGCCATGCTGATCGCCAACGTCAACATGAAGTCGGCCGTCGGCGAGTCCATCCGCGACTACTGCATCGAGCGCGTCTACGTCACCGCCGCCGACGGCACCGTGTACGATCCCTACGCGGTGCGCTGCTACAAGGACTCGGGGGGGCTCGTCTGGTTCAACGGCCTGCCCGCGGGTACCTACAAGCTCACCGAGTTCTACGTCGAGAGCGACAAGAAGTACCCCATGGAGGAGCCCGGCACGCTCACGTTCGAGGTGAAGCCCGGCGGGTACACGTTCGTGGGCGACTTCCTCGTCACCCTCGAGATCAAGCTCATGGGATCCTACAAGGCCCACACCACCCAGCGGCAGGATCCCGCGGGCGACGCGGACAAGGCCGTGCTCATGCACGAGGTCTTCGTCCGCGAGTTCGATCCCGCGGGCAAGAAGAACAAGCAGGCCCTGCGCAACCAGGCCTGGATCGAGTGGTACAAGGCGCACCCGCTGGCGGCCCCGCCGCCGGCCGAGGGCGCCACGCCGTAGCTCAGGCCGGCTCGGCGGCCGGGGGGGCCTCGGGGGCCGGGGCCTCGGGGACGGGCTTGTCGCCGAGCGTGAACCAGGCCACGAGGGCGCCCGCGACGAGGATCAGGAGGAGCACGAACAGGATCCGGTTGCGCCGGGCCCTCCGGTCCACGAAGAGGTCGCCGCCGATCCGGCGCGATCCCCTGGGGAAGACGCGGACCTGGGTGAGCGCCGTCCCGAGTGGCCGGGTGATGCGGACCCGTCCGTTCACGGCCCAGCCGTTCGCGTCGAGCAGGGGGCCCAGGGTCCGCTGGCGGAGCTTGAGCCACGCGATGACCACCGAGGGCGTCGAGATGATGAGCATGAGCACGAGCATCACGGCCACGATCGCGATCGGGACCTGCCACCACGTGAGCTTCGCGAAGGCGGACACCACCATGCCCACGGCCCCGCCGATGACGCCGACGGCCAGGCCGATGGCCGCGAAGATGCCGGCGAACTTGGCGATGTCGAAGGGAGCCGGGGGCTTGTCGGCGGGCTTGCCCAGGGCGTCCCCGGCCGTGGACACGCTGGCGGCGGCCTTGTCCTGGATGGCCTTCTCCCGGGCCGAGGCCATCTTCTCGATCTGCTGCTCGATGAGGCGCAGGAACTTCTTGTACGGCGACCAGAACGCCTGTCCGAGGCTGATGGGCTGGTCGATGATGCGGGTGATCGTGGCGTCCCAGTCCAGGCCCTGGCGGTCGTAGAAGACGCCGTTGCGGCCGACCATGAGGTAGTCGGCATCGCCACGGGTGAACGCGGCGGCGATCTTCATGGCGGCGCCGCCGGGACGCCGGCAGTCGCAGTAGGCGACGTAGATGCGGCCGAGCGAGGCGAGCCCGGCGTGGGCGCCGGGATCGTCCACCCGGAGGCAGAGGTCGCAGGACCGGCCGTCGAGGAACAGGGTGCCCGCCTGGAAGATCGCCTTTCGATCCTGGGCGTAGAAGTCGGCGAACGAAACGTAGTTCCGAGCGAGGCGGAGGAGGTCGCGGCGGTAGAGCGCCAGCCGGTGCAGCCGCTCCAGGGCGCTCCGCTCCTCGGCCCGGGCCAGGTCCCGGTCGAGCAGGGCCTCGAGCGCCGCGCGGGGATCGGCCGCGAGGATCTCCCGGACGCGGGCGATGCCGAGGGGCTCCACCGAGCCGCCCTTCTTGCCGTCGGTCCACGCGGCGTAGCGCGCGAACCGGGCGGCCAGGTCGACCCACTCCTCCTCGGCGAGGTCGGTCCGTTCGGCCCCGAGGATCGGGGCCACCACCGCGTCCCGGAAGGCGGCCACGCGGCCCGTCCAGGCCGGGTTCACGCCGGGCCCGAGCGGGAGGCGGGCCCCGGCGGCCACCTGGGCGAGCGGCAGGCCCTCCACGTCGGCGCCCAGGGTGGACAGGTCGCGCGGCGCCAGGGCGGCGTACTCGGCGTCGCTGCGGTTGAGGTGGGCCGCGGCCCTCGTGTCGTAGGCGGCCAGCCGGCAGCGGGCGAACCAGTCGTCCACCTTGGCCTGCACGGCCCGGAACGCCGCGAAGGCGGCCGGGGTGGTGTCCCCGAGCGGGAGGGCGGTGGCCTCGCCCTCGCCCCACCACGCCGCGAAGGCCTCCAGGTCGGCGAAGAAGGCACCGATCCCGGCCTTGTCGGCGCAGGGATCGCCGTTGCAGTCGAGGATGCCGCCGCGGGTGTCGATCGCGGCCTGCAGCACGGCCGCCAGGGCCGGGTCCTCGACCGACCCCACGGGCAGGAGGCCGTCGCCGTTGAAGGGGGTCTTCCCGAACGCCGTGAGGTGATCGGCCACCTCGGCCGGCGTCACGGCCCCGGCCTCGGGGCGGCCGAGCGCCGCCAGGACCTGACGGGCCACGTCCGCCAGCGACGCCGCCTCGGGGTTCGTCGGATCGAGCGCCGCGATGGGGAGGACGTCGCCCTCGGCCACCAGCACGTCGCGGTCCCGGAGGAGGCCCGTGGCCCACCGGATGGCCGCGAGCAGCTCGGGCACACGGATCCGTCCGTCGCCGTCGGTGTCGAGGGCCTTCGCCGTGGCCTCGTCGAACTCGAGGCCCCGGGTGGGGCAGGAGAGGGCGACCCAGAGCTTCTGGTCGAGGCCCTCGAGCGCGCCGAGATCGGCGCCCGAGTCGAGGCGGACCTGGTCGAGCCGGCCCGCGCGGAAGAAGGTCCATCGGTGCATCGTGGATTCCGGCATGGAGGCCTCCCTTGGAGTTGTGGGGATCGGTAACCCGGGGGCACGGTCCCGAGCGGGCCGCGAACGTGGCGCGTTAAGGCGGTCCGGCCGAACCCGGACCACCGCCCCTGACCCCCGGATCCCGCACCGATCGCGACCTCCTCACGGCCCTCCAGCGGGCCTGGCTGGCAGAGAACGCCCTCTCGTTCCGCCGGGCGCTGCGGCCCCCCGTCCTGGCCCTGGGAGACGGCACCCGGCGCCTCGGGGCGTGGCACGCCGCCGACCGCACCCTCGCCCTGTCCCGGGGCTTCGTGGCGTCCGCCCCCTGGATCGCCGTGGTCGAGGTCCTGCGCCACGAGATGGCCCACCAGTACGTGGACGAGGTCCTCCACGTCCGTGACGAGACCGCCCACGGCCGCGCGTTCCGGGAGGTCTGCGCGGCCCGCGGGATCGATCCCGCGGCCTCGGGGGCCCCGGCGGCACCGGATGCCGCCGCCGCCCGGGTGGTCGAACGCGTCCGGCGCCTCCTCGCGCTCGCGGGCAGCCCCGAGGAGCACGAGGCCCGGGCGGCCATGGAGGCCGCCTGCCGCCTCATGCGCCGCCACCACCTCGCGATCCTGGAGGGACCCCACGCGCCGGTGTGGTCGTCGCGCCAGGTGGGCCGGATCTCCAGCCGCTTCCAGCCCCACGAGAAGGCGGCGGCCGCCCTCCTGACGGAGCACTTCCAGGTGGCGGGGATCTGGGTGCCGGCCTTCGACGTGCGGACCGGGCGCTGGGGCCGGGTCCTGGAGGTCTCCGGCACCCCGGAGGCCCTGGAGGTGGCCGCCTGGGTCCACGCCTGGCTGGGGGACACGGGGGAGCGGCTGTGGCGGGCCTGGCGGCGGGCGCATCCCGGCGTGGCCGGCCGGCAGCGGGCCACCTTCCTCGCGGGGGTGGTGGCCGGGTTCCGCGACCGGCTCGCCTCCCCCACGGGGTCCGATCCGCGCGCCACCGCCCTGGTCCCCCTGGGCCCCGCCGGGCTCGACGCCTACGTCGCCGCCCGCCACCCCCGCCTGTGCCGGCGGGCGGGCCCGCGGGT
>JBFYZZ010000276.1:0-6207 GCA_041309225.1 Deltaproteobacteria bacterium
CCACCGGAGGGCCCGCCCCGTGCCCGCGCCCTCCGGTGGGGGATCGTCCCAGAGCGAGAGCGCGAGGAACACCCAGAGGAGGCCGAAGTCGTCGGTGCCGAGGCGGACGGCCGGGCCCAGGAAGTAGGGAGAGAGCCCCAGCGCGGCCGTCCCGAGGGCGGCCCGGCCGAGGCGTCCCGTGCGCGACAGCCACCCGTAGACCACGGCCAGGCAGGCGGCGGCGAGGAGCGCGTTGACCGTGCGGAGGGCGTTCGTGCCGGTGCCGGTGATCCGCGACGCCGCGGCGATCGTGAGGTGGTAGAGCGGCGGGGTGTTGGCGTCGTAGTCGGAGAGGTCGGGCGTGGGCCACGCGTCCGCGAACGCGAGCGCCGCGGGCAGGTGGCTGATGCGCTCGTCGTGGTCGTCGTAGACGGCCAGGTCCGCGCGCCACACCACCGGCAGCGCGAAGACCAGGAACGCGCCCACCAGCGTCGCGCCCAGCAGGGCCCGCAGCATGCGTGTGCCGGTCATGCCGCCCCCCCGCCGTCCGTACGGAAGGTCCAGAAGTGGTTGGCGGTGAAGTTGAGCGCCATTCCCACCCCGATGCCGACGGCCTGGGCCACGAACGGCGCCAGGGCTCCGAGGGCGGTCCCCAGCTCCGAGGGGAGGACGATCCGCTCGTAGACCCCGACCGCCACGCCCCACTGCACGCCCGCCCCCACGAGGGAGACCACGTAGAAGCGCCCCAGACGGCCGAACCACCCGGTGAGGGTCCCGTCCCCCCGGCGGTCGGCCCAGGTCCAGTGGTGGTGCAGGAGGAAGTTGGTGAAGATGCTGACCCCGATGGCGGCGGCCATGGCGGTGCGGTGGCGCCAGAAGCCCCAGGAGCCGGGCAGGATCGCCTGGAGCAGGGCCAGGATCGCGAAGTTGACCACGACGCCGCTCGTGCCGACCAGGGCGAACCGGACCAGTCTGGGCGACACGGGCAGGCGGACGACGAGGCGGTCGATCGAGGAGAGCGGGCCGATCATGCGCCTCCTTGCAGGGCCGCAGGCTCCCTGTCAACCGGGGAGCCCACCGCCCAGGCACGGGCGACCAGGTGGGCCACGCGCAACGGTTCGGGCATGCGGCCGTGGACGCACAGCCGCCGGATGACAGCCTCCGCCTCGGGGAGCGAGAGGCCCGCGCGCTGCACGAAGAGCCCCCCCGCGGGCTCCGGGGGGCCCGCGGCCTCGACGAGCGCAAAGCGGCGCCGCCCTCCGCGTACCTTCACGAGGAGCGCAGCGCGTACGGCGTCGAGGTCGGGGGCGCGTCGGACCACCACGAGGACCGGCACGCCGAGCGTGGCGGACAGGGCGTGGAGGTCCACCACGTTGAACCCCGCGAGCGCGATGCCCTCGAGCAGGACGAGGCTCGTCTGGACCCCATACCGGGAATCCGCCAGGCACGCGGCGATCGCCCGCGTGGCGTCGGCGCCGTCCCGGCGGACGCGGCACGCCACCACGCCGTCGAGCCGGGTGCCCGCGAAGGCCACGCCCACCACGGGCACGCGTCCGCGGAACGACCGCGGGAAGGGGGCGTCGTCGAAAGCGACGGCGTGCCCGCCGAGATCGCGCGTGGGGGTCGTGTCGAGGGCGGGTGCGCCCGCGGGCCTCACGCGGGCTCCAGGAAGGAGGTCGCGATGCCCGCCTCGAGGAGCGCCCGGCGCTGGGTCTCGTGCACGCTCCGAAGGGCCGGCAGGGCCAGATCGAGCAGGCCGTCCAGGTCGGCGCGCCCGAACGGCTCCCCCTCGGCCGTGCCCTGGACCTCCACGATCCGGCCGTCGGAGGTCGAGACCACGTTGAGGTCCACCTGGGCACGGGCGTCCTCGTCGTAGGCGAGGTCGAGGAGGGGCTCGCCGTCCACCAGGCCTACGGACACCGCCGCCACGCCCGCCCGCAGGGGGATCCGCGGCAGGACGCCGGCCTCCGCCAGCGAGGTCACGGCCTGGACGAGGGCGAGGAAACCGCCGTTGACCGAGGCGATCCGCGTCCCGCCGTCGGCCTGCAGCACGTCGCAGTCCACGATGATCTGGCGGGTGCCGAGCGCCTTGAGGTCGATCACGGCGCGGAGCGCCCGGCCCACGAAGCGCTGAATCTCGGCGGTGCGGCCCTTCAGGTCGGTGCGGCCCTCCCGCGGGGTGCGCGTGTGGGTGGCGCGGGGCAGCATCCGGTACTCCGCGGTGACCCAGCCGAGCCCCGACTCCCGCCGCCAGCGCGGCAGGTCGGGATCGAGGCTGGCCGTGCAGTGGACCACCGTGTGCCCGAGCACGAAGCGGCAGGAGCCCTCGGCGTGCAGGTTCACCCCGAGGTGGGCCTCGAGGCTCCTCAACTCGGCCGGTGCCCGGCGATCGCGGCGCATCACGGGACCTCCCGGGCGATGAGGACGACGCTCCCGCCCGCGCCCTCGACGGCCGTCAGCAGGGCCCTGAGGAGCGGCCAGTCGGCGGGCTCCACGACCGGGATGGCCAGCGTCAGCACGCTGTGGACGGTGACCTCGGCCCCCGCCCTGTCGACCGTGCGCCGGAACGAGCCCACCCGGTTGCGGATCTCCAACGGCGGGGGCGTGGAGACCGGGCTCCAGCCCTCGGGGAGGGTCCAGGTGGCGCGGACCTCCTCCACGGCCGGCGCGGCGAGCGGGACCGGCAGGTCGCGCGCCTGGCGCCAGCCCTGCACGGACGCGAGCGTGAGCGCCCCCGGCACGCGGGGCACCTCGAGGCGCACCGCGCCCGCGGCGGGGAGGTCGAGGTGGCCGCCCGTGCAGGCGGCGCGCAGGGCGGTGCGCTCCGCGGATCGCGCCGCCACCGTGGGGGGGCCGGCCGTGGCCCCGCCCAGGGCGGCCGAGAGCCCGGCGGCCACGGTGGCGAGGCGATCGGTGGAACGGTCATACCCGACCACCGGGTTGTAACGGGACCCGAGGTCGAGATCGGCGGTGCCGGACACCCCGAGTCCGCCCCGCTCCTCGGCGAGCACGACGTCGAGCGCGAGCGAGGCCCGGTTGGCGGCCGGCGCGAGGTCCGGGAGCGCCGCGGGATCGCCGGACGATCCGTCGAGCACGAGCAGGGCGTGGCCCGCGAGGTGCGCCGCGTGGCGGACCTCGGGGGCGGCCGTGGGGTCCAGCCACTGGTCGCCGCCGACCCGGACCCAGGCCTGGTCGAAGGGCAGGGGACACGGCACCGCCAGCGCGACCTCCCGGAGCGGGGCGGCCAGCACCACCACCGCGTCCTCGCCCGCGGCGCGGAGCAGCGCGGCCAGCAGCACGGCCTTGTCGAGGGCGTGGCCCACCGAGGAGGCCAGGACCTCGGGTGCTGGCCGGGTGGCGAAGTCGAGGTCGGCGAAGGGCCAGCCCACGGTGCGGACGCCGTCCACCACGAAGGCGTGGAGGCGCGCGATCCGCTCCTCGCGGGAGAGGGTGCCGTCCGCCACGCGGTCGAGCGCGGCCCGGATCGCGTCGTCCGCGACGACGGCGGGTGCCACCCGGCCCTCCAGGAACCGGCGCACGGCCGTCCAGTCGGCGGCGGTGGACCAGAGCAGGCGCTCGATCCCGTCGTGCCCGCCGTGGGGCTCGGCGGTGTCGAGCGCGGGCACGTCCGTCCGGCGGAGCGCGAGCCTCCGCGTGCCCCCGACCTCGGCGATCCCGGGCGCCGCCGGGCCGTCGAGCACGGCGTACGCGAGCGGCGTCCCGGCCGGAACCACGACCGTGACCTCCTGGTCGAGCACGGGGATCGGGCCCCCCAGGTCCACCGCGCCCCAGGCGGGGACCCCGCTCGCCGCGCGGTCCCGCACGTCGAACGCGAGCCGGGTGGAGGAGCCGTGCTCCACCCCCACGAAGGCCACGGTGACGCCCCGGATCGCGGTGTAGGGCAGCGCGCCCTCCAGGGCGCCCGGCGTGTTGGGCACGAAGGAGTTGGCCTCTGCCACCACGGGCGTGCCATCGACCATCCAGGTGACGACCGGCTGGAATTCGAGCGCGGCCCGGGCGTCGTTCCACGTGAGGAGCGGGTCGAGCAGGCCGATCCGGTCCACGTGCTGGGTGAGCACCTTCAGGGTGCGCTCCTCCCGCCGATCGAGGCGGCCGTCGGGGGCGAGCGTCCACGCCACCGCACGCCGGACCCAGAGGCCGTCGTCGAGGGGATGACGGTCGGCGCCGGGCGCGGCCCGGACCTCGGGCGGGACGGGCGGGGCGGCGTCGGCCCGGGCGGCGCCAGCGAGGAGGAGGGCGAGCGGGATCAGGAGGGGGAGGGGGGGCGCCATGGTTACCTCCGCTCCAGGACGACGAGGTCCTGCGGGAGGTCGAGCGAGGCCCGGACGGCCTCCCGGAGGCCCGGCCACGCCGACGGCTCGACGATCCGCTCCTTCACCGTGAGCGCATGGGTGAAGCGCAGGGTGCCGCCCCGGGCCTCCGCGCGGACCGTGAGCGCGGCCGTCGGGTTGTCGATGGTGCGGTCGGCGGGCAGGTGCGTCACCGCGTATCCGCGCGGGAGTGCGATTGTCTCCTGCATGTCCGTCCGGCGGGGAACCCATAGCAGGAGCCCCTGGTCGAGGGCGTCCTCGTCGGGCAGGGCCAGGTGCGGCGCGAGGCGTGGGCCCGCCAGCAGGTGGCGGGCCGTGGGGGGCGCGAACCGGATGGCTCCGTCCGATCCGACGAGGGCGAACCCCGGGATCCGGTACCGGATCTCGAGGCGCAGCGGCCTCGCCCAGTCGCGCAGGTCGGCGTACCGGACCCGCACGGGCTCCACCTCCGCGCCCGGCGCGATCCGGGCGACCAGCTCCTCGAACCAGGCCTGCCGCTCGCGTGCGGGCAGGCCCTGGGCGAGGTCGCGCCGGAGCTGCTGCTCGGCCGCGCCCGAGGCGGTGATCACCAGGGTGCCGGCGAGGTCGCCGTCGGCCTCGATCCGGGAGGTGGCCCGGACCCGGAGCGCATTGTCCTCGGCGCGGAACCGGGGCGTGAGCATGAGATCCTCGCCCTCGGGCGTGCCGATGACGTAGTGCTGCTGCCCCTCGCGCGACGACCACGTCTCGGGCGACAGGACCACCCACGTGGGGTCGATGAGCTGCCAGGAGCCGTCCTCCCGGAGGACGGCCGCCACGCAGTGGTTGAACTGATCGGCGGGAACCCGCTCCACCCGCGCGCCCGCCATGGTCATGGCCGGGTGCACGGTGTAGCCGGCCGCCCGGAGCATGGTGATGGCCATGCCGGCCTTGTCCTTGCAGACGCCCGATCGATCACGGAAGATCATCGGCCCGGGGTGGAGGGTGTAGCCCTCGCCCTTCCCCATGGTGATGCCCGAGTAGCGGATCTCGTCGGCCGCCCAGTGGACGATGGCGGCGATGCGGTCGTCGTCGGTGGAGAGGCCCCGGGTGATCTCGGCCACCTTGGCGCGGATCGCGTCGTCGGCGTCGAACTGCCCCGCGTTGACCTCGCAGAACCAGCGGCTCTTGGCCGGCCAGTCGGGCACGGTGGCCAGCACGACCTTGGGCGCGACGTCGGAGGCCGAGAGGGAGGCGCGGTCCTCGCGGGTGTAGGCGGGGACGTCCTGGCGCCAGAACCGGTAGACGTGGTGGTCGCCCTCCACGGTGACGTAGGACCGGACCTCGCCGTTGTGGACCTCGAACTGGATCGGCTTGTCGCGCGGCGTGCGCACCGTGTAGTGGCGCAACCGGACCGGGGCGCCGTCCTGGTGGAAGGTCACCACGTCGTAGAAGTGGCCCCGCATGGGCGGGATGAAGCGGGACTCGTCGTCCGCGGCGGGCGTGGGGGGCTCCCCGTCGAGGTATGCGATGAGGAACCCCTTCATGGTGGTGCGGATCTCGACGGCGTCCCCCGGGGCCAGCCGGGGCACGGGCAGCTGGAGCATGCGGGCGCCCCAGTAGATGCCGCCCTGCGGCTGGGGGAGGTCCACGGGCTCGCGGGGCAGATCCCGGAGGGTGCCATCGGCCTGGATCACGCGGAAGCGATCAACCGTGATGGCGTTGGAGGCGGGGTCGTAGTCGAGCCGGATCCGGGCGAGGGCGGCGGCGCCCTTCTCGGACAGGCACTTGACGACCTCGTGGTTGTCGAACCACGCGAGCCCGCTCTCCTCCACCGTGACCACGGTGCGACGCATCACCACGACGGTGTCGGCCCCGTCGTTGGCCGCCCGGTCGCCGGCGGCCGCCACCAGCGCGCTGAGCGCGGCGTCGTCGGCGG
>JBFYZZ010000277.1:0-12010 GCA_041309225.1 Deltaproteobacteria bacterium
GCGCCGAAGCCCGTGCCTCCTTCCACTCCGGCCCCCGCCGCCGCCGTGGCGCTCCCCGTTGCCCCGCCCGCCGCGGTCGCCCCCGCCCCCCGGCGCCGTCACCCCGCCTGGCTCGTCTCCAGCGGCGTCGCCGCCGCCCTCGCCACGGGCAGCGCCGCCCTCGCCATCCGCCAGGACGCCGCCATGGAGGACGCCACCACCATCGACGCCCTCGAGACCGCCTACGACCGCCAGAAGGCCTGGGCGTGGACCTCCTACGGGTGCATGGGGCTCACCGCGGTGGGTGTGGGTCTCTGGTTCACGCTGTGACTCCGCCTGGCGGAGGGACGGCCGGCCACCCGGATGCCGAACGTCAGCGCAGCCCCACCGGCCGCCGCGCCTGGTACTCGGCCCACGAGGTGGCGCCGGGCTCCCGGGTCCGGGTCGCGCGCCACGCCTCGACGACCGCCCGCGCCAGCTTGAGGTCGGTGATGAGCGGCACGCCCGCCTCGACCGCCCTGCGCCGGATGTGGTAGCCGTCCGGCCGGCCCAGCTCGTCGAACTCGATGGGGATGTTGATCACGAGGTCGACCCAGCCTTTGTCGATGGCGTCCATGCCGCTCGGGCCCTCCTCCTCCGGCCGCTTCGACAGGCACGTGGAGGGGATGCCGATGCTGCGGAGCGCCTCGTGCGTACCGGCCGTGGCGTAGATGGGCAGGCCCAGCTCCTCCGCCAGCACCCGGGCCTCCTCCGCAAACCCGTACTTGTCCGTGAGCGGCCCGAGCGAGAGCAGGACGCCCTTGTGCGCGAGCCGGAAGCCCGTGGCGACGAGCGACTGGAGGAGGGCCTCGTGCAGGTCGTCGCCGAAGCAGCCGACCTCGCCGGTCGAGGCCATCTCCACGCCGAGAAGGGGATCCGCGCCGGTCAGGCGTGAGAACGAGAACATCGGCGACTTGACGGCCACGTAGTCGAGGTCGAGCGCGTGGGCGTCCACCGGCCGCCGGACGCCCAGGATCCGGCGCATGGCTTCCGCGACGAAATTGTGGCCGGTGGCCTTGGACACGAAGGGCAGGCTCCGCGAAGCCCGCAGGTTGCACTCGATCACCTTGACGGCGTTGTGCCGGGCCAGGAACTGGACGTTGAAGGGGCCGGTGATGGCCAGGGCCCGGGCCAGCTTGGCCACGATCTTCTTGCACTCCCGGACCGTGGCCAGGTAGAGCCGCTGGGGCGGCAGGACGAGGGTGGCGTCCCCGCTGTGGACGCCGGCGTCCTCGACGTGCTCGCAGATGGCCCAGAGCACGACCTCGCCCCCGTCGGCCACCGCATCGATCTCGATCTCCCGGGCATGGGTCTCGAACTTGGAGATCACCACCGGGTGCTCGGGCGAGACGGCGCGGGCCCGCGCCAGCACGCGCCCCAGCTCGTTGGGCTCCCGCGCCACGCTCATGGCGGCCCCGGACAGCACGTAGCTCGGACGCACCAGCACCGGGTAGCCGCACAGCGCCTCCACCACCCGAGGGGCGTCCGCGACGTCGGTCACGTGGGTCCAGGCCGGCTGGTCGATGCCCAGTTCGTCGAGCAGAGCGCTGAACCGCCGCCGATCCTCGGCCATATCGATGCTCTCCGGGCTGGTGCCGAGAATCCTCACACCCGCGGCGTGGAGTCGCAGGGCCAGGTTGTTGGGCAACTGACCGCCCATGCTCACGACCACGCCGTCTGGTTTCTCGAAGGCGTAGAGATCGAGGACCGACTCGAGACTCACCTCGTCGAACACCAGACGATCGCAGACGTCGTAGTCGGTGCTCACGGTCTCCGGGTTGTAGTTGACCATGATGGTCTCGTACCCGAGCTCCGCGGCGGCCTGGGCCGCGTTGACGCAGCACCAGTCGAACTCGACGCTCGATCCGATCCGGTATGCTCCCGAGCCCAGCACCATGATCTTCTTTCGCCAGGACGGCCGGACGTCGCTCTCGAGCGCGTGGTAGGTGGAGTAGAGGTAGTTGGTGTCGGCCGGGAACTCGGCCGCGAGTGTGTCGATCTGGGCGAGGCGCGGTTCCACGCCGAGGCGCCGCCGCTCGGCACGGGGCAGCCCCCGGGGCGCCCCGGTGAGCCGGCCGATGGTGCGGTCCGAGAACCCGAGCTGCTTGGCCCGCCTGAGCGTCTCGGCCCGCAGGGGGAAGCGCATCCCCGCGAGGTCCGCGTGCATGCGCACGATGGGGGCGATCGCGTGCAGGAACCAGGGATCGATGCCGGTGAGATCCTGGATCTCGGTGACCGGGAGCCCCCGGGCCAGGGCCTGCGCGATGGCGAAGACGCGCAGCGGCGTGGCTTCGCTGAGCTCGCGCCGCAGGTCCTCGAAGACGAAGGCATCCGGATCCAGGCCCCGAACGCCGATGTCCAACATGCGAACCGCCTTCTGGATGGCCTCGGCGAACGTTCGGCCGATGGCCATGACCTCGCCGACGCTCTTCATCTCGCTGCCGATGCGCAGCGAGGCCCCCCGGAACTTGGCCAGGTCCCAGCGGGGCACCTTGCACACGAGGTAGTCGAGGGAGGGCTCGAAGAAGGCCGAGGTGCGGCGTGTGATGGCGTTCTGGAGCTCGGGCAGGGTGTAGCCGAGTGCGATCTTGGTGGCGATGAAGGCGAGGGGGTAGCCGGTGGCCTTGCTCGCGAGCGCGCTGGAGCGCGAGAGCCGGGCGTTGACCTCGATGACGCGGTAGTCGCTGCGCCCCGGATGGAGCGCATACTGGATGTTGCACTCGCCGACGATGCCCAGGTGACGGACGGTCTTCAGGGCTACGCTGCGCAGGAGCTGGTACTCCTCGTCGTTGAGGGTCTGCGATGGCGCGACCACGATGGACTCCCCCGTGTGGATGCCCATCGGGTCGAAGTTCTCCATGTTGCAGACGGTGATGCAGGCGTCGCGCCCGTCGCGGACGACCTCGTACTCGATCTCCTTCCAGCCCCGCAGGCACTCCTCGACCAGGACCTGTTGCGTCCCCCCGGCGAAGGCGTGGCGCACGGCCTCGTCGAAGTCGGGCTCGCGGTCGACGATGCCGCTTCCCTTCCCCCCGAGTGCATACCCACCCCGCAGCATCACGGGGAACCCGAGGGACCGGGCCGCCGCCCGGGCCTCCGCGACGCTGGCGCAGGCCACGCTGCGGGCCGTCTGCACGCCGATCTCGGAGAGGCGATCGATGAACCGCCGGCGGTCCTCGGTGTCGTGGATCGCCTCGATGGGCGTTCCGAGCACGCGCACGCCGTACCGGTCGAGGATCCCCTCGGCGGCCAGGGCGAGGCCGCAGTTGAGCGCCGTCTGGCCGCCGCACGAGAGCAGGATGGCGTCGACCTCCTCCTTGCGGATCACCCGCTCGACGACCTCGGGGGTGACCGGGGCGAGGTGGATCGCGTCGGCCAGACCCGGGCTCGTCTGGATGGTGGCGATGTTCGGGTTGACCAGGACGCTCGCGACCCCGGACTCCTTGAGGGCCTTGATGGCCTGGGTGCCGGAGTAGTCGAACTCGCCGCCCTGCCCGATCTGGAGGGCTCCGGAGCCCAGGACGAGCACGCGGCGGGGCTTGCGGGGCAGGTAGTGGCCCTGCATGGGCTACCTCCGGGCCATCGCGCCGACGAGGCGCAGGAAGTCGTCGAAGAGGAAGCCCGTGTCCTCGGGACCGGGCCGGGCCTCGGGGTGGAACTGCACGCTGGAGAAGGGCCGGGTGCGGCTCCGGATCCCCTCGTTCGAACCGTCGTTGACGTTGACGAACCAGGGTTCCCAGTCGTCGGGCAGGGTCTCCTGGCGCACCACGTAGCCGTGGTTCTGGCTGGTGATGAAGAGGCGCCGGGTGAGGAGGTCCTGAACCGGGTGGTTCACGCCGCGGTGCCCGTAGGGGAGCTTCGCGGTGTCGCCGCCCGCCGCGAGCGCGAGGATCTGGTTGCCGAGGCAGATCCCGAACACCGGTTTCGAGGTGCGCCGGAGGAGGATGCGGGTGCTCTCGACGAGGGCCGCGGCGTCCTTGGGGTCCCCGGGCCCGTTGCCGATGACCACGCCGTCGGCCTCCTCGGCGAGCGACACGACGTCCGCCGTCCACGGCGCCCGCACGACCGTGGCCCCGCGGCGCAGGAGGGATCGGACGATGTTGTCCTTCGCCCCGGCGTCGATGAGCAGGACCTTGAGCGGACCCCCGGGGTGGGTCACCACCTCGGGTGGGGCGACGAGGTGGCAGACGTCCCGCATGTCCACCCCGTCGACCTCGCCCCCCCCGGCCTCCGCGCCTGGCGGGAGCAGGCGGCCGCCCATCGTGCCATGCTCGCGCAGGCGGCGCGTCAGCCAGCGGGTGTCGATGCCGGAGAGGCCGGGAACGCCCTCCTCGACGAGCCACTCGGCGAGCGAGCGCACCGCCGAGTGGTGGCTGTGGTCGTGCACGCAGGTCTGCACCACGAGGCCCTGGACCTGGATCCGGCCGGACTCGTAGGGCTCGTCGAGCGTGCCGGGCGGTCGCGGCGCCGGGACGCCGTAATTCCCGACCAGCGGCCAGGTGAGTACCAGGATCTGCCCCCGGTAGGAGGGATCCGTGAGGGCCTCGACGTACCCGGTCATGGCGGTGTTGAACACGACCTCGCCCCGGACGGCCCGGAGGGCCCCGAAGGGGACGCCGGGCAGATCGGTGCCGTCGTCGAGCACGAGGCGGGCGGGATTCGCATCGGGTGTGTCGGACATGGGGCTACCTCGATCCGGCCGGCCGGATGACGCCGAACCGGGCGTTGACCTCGATCCATGGGAAGATGTGCCGGTCCTTGGGCATCTCGTAGACACACCGCTCGCGGTCCCGCGCGGTGGTGACGAACGCGGTCATCTCGCGGAGCGGGGACCAGTGGTGCGCGGTCTGGACCCTCGCCCCCACGTCGCACGCCTCGGCCAGGCGCACCGAGGGATTGGACAGGTGGACCGGGGAGCCCACGGACTCGGACACCGCGATCTGGGTGTCGTGCGCGTCGGTGCCGATCTGGTGCGTGAGCTGGCTGGCCAGGAACTCGAGGGCGTCGGGCAGCACCTCGGGCCGGACCCGGCCCCGGCAGAGGGTGGTGGGCGCCTCCGCCCGGAGCTGGCACTCGCGGCCGAGGGCCAGCACGCCGTCGCGGGAGAGGGACTCCACGCCTCCCAGGGTACGGGCGAAGACCTTGGAGCCGAGCAGGATCTGCAGGCCGTGCAGGCCGAGGAGGACGGCCTGTGGGGAGAGCACGGCCCGGTAGCGGGAGAGCGCGTGCTCGGCGTCGATCAGGACGCGCAGGAACTTGAGGTCGCCAGAGGTCCCGTGGGCCGAGCCGTTGATCGCGGGGAACAGGAAGTGCCGGCACCGGAGGCTGCTGGCGAGCGCCTGCTGGTCCGGGGTGCCCCCCAGGAGGCGGGTCTCGGCCAGGAGCCCGTTGGCGCAGCCCTGGCTGTACCCGAAATAGCCCCACGGCGTCCGCACCCGGCGCGCCGCCTCCTCGATGCGCTCGGCGTTGACGTCGAGGGAGCGGACCGTGCCGGTGTCGGCGCGGATCACCCGCACCCCGCGCCGCGCCTCTAGCCGGCGGAAGGTCCCTTCGAGCTCCGTGCCCCGGGATCCCTCGGTGATGACGCCCATGCAGGAGACCACCGTGAAGTCGTACCGCCCGGGCGGCGGATCCCAGAGGAGGCGGACGAGCGGATCGGCCCGGAGGGCGGCGCGGTCGGCCGCG
The DNA here is from genome assembly GCA_041309225.1 of Deltaproteobacteria bacterium. Classification (GTDB taxonomy): domain Bacteria; phylum Myxococcota_A; class UBA796; order UBA796; family JAFGLY01; genus JAFGLY01. Next base: position 5,704 of record JBFYZZ010000277.1, read on the forward strand.
TCGTCGTAGAGGACGCCGATGACGGCGTCCAGGAGGTCCTGCTCGTCGCGGGGCACGGGGGCGCCGAGCCGGCTGGCCAGCCACTCGGGGGTGCGGTCCACGTCCCCCTGGACGTCCCGCACCACCGAGAGCACCACGAGTGCTTCGTGGGAACGGGCGAAGAAGGACTTGAACCAAGCGCACTGAAACATGCGTGGCTCGGCATCGAGGAGCGCCGCGCAGGCGGCATACGCGGCCTCGTACGCCCGGCCGGCAGCCCGCCTCTGCGCGGGTTCGTCCTCGCGGAACCGGCAGCGGGCGCCCAGCCGGTCGGCCCGGGCCAGCGCCCGGCGAGCCCGCGCTTCGAGCGCGGCCAGGGGGCCGGCGGGTGTGGGGGGCGCGGGGACCGGGTGGCGCGCCACCTGGATCCAGGTCCGGAGCGCCTCGCCGGCCTCCGGCCAGGCGAGGATCCGCTCGGTGGCCCGGTTCAGAGCCAGGGACCAGGAGCGGCGCGCGAACCGCCCTCCCGCCAGGAAGTCCCCCCTGCGGGGCAGGTCCGTGCCGAGCCGCTCGGACAGGAGCGCCGGGACGTCGAGCGGCGTGCGCACCCGGTCCTGCACGAGGTCGATGAGGCCGTTGAGCTTGCCTGCGAGGATTCGGGGGCTGCCGCGGCCCATGGCCACCAGCACCTGGCGGAGGAACCCGGGCGGCTGGGCGAGCACGAGGTCCAGGAGGAGGCGCTGGTTCAGCTGGACGGCCCGGCCCTGGAGGGGCGCCGAGAGGCCCGCCTCGAGGAGCACCGCCACCTCCTGGGGGCCGAGCAGGCAGGTGGGGCGGGGCAGCAGGCCCTCGGGCTCGCCGGGCAGTGGCTGGTCCGGCTCCCCGGGCAGGGGCCTCCGCCGCACCGTGGCCCCGAGGAAGAGGCCGATGGCCGTGGCCTGCGGGGCGTCGCCGAGCCCCCCGGCGCTCTCGGCGATCATCCGGCAGCGGCGCTTCAGGGCGTGCACGAACCGCAGGCGGGCGACGTCCGCCGGGCCGAGGTCCGGGTGGAGGTGTTCGAGGACCCAGGAGGCCTGCTCGAGGGTGAGGTAGGGCGCCACCCGGGCCAGCCGGGCGGGGAACCCCTCGGGCAGCGGCGCGGCGCCGGACAGGACGGCGTAGATCTCGCCGGCCGGCGGCAGGGCCGCGAGGCGGCGCCTCCACCGGGGACGCTCGGCGAGCGGGAGGATCTCGCGCCGCTCGAGGGGTGGCACGGGCTCGGTGGGCGCGAGCACCCGCGCCAGGAGGCGCAGACCCCGGTCGATCTCCCAGCCCAGCGCGTGCGGGGGAAGGACCTCGTCGAGGATCCGGCGGATCCCCGGCACGTCGAGGCCGTCGCCCCGGTTGGCGCGGTGCACGTGGGGGAGCAGGCGAGCCTCGAGGTCCGGGCGCCCGGTGAGGATCCGGGAGAGGACCCGGGCGAGGACCGGCGCCGGGAGGAGGTCCCCGGGCTCCCGGATGCCCTCGCTGCGGACGGCGTGGCGGACCCGACGGGCGAGTGCGCGGGCCCGCTCGAGGTGCCGCGCCAGGCCCCCCCCGAAGGCGGTGGCCGCGGCGAGGACGTGATCGAAGGCCTCCTCGTCGTCGAGGAGCTCGAGCCAGCGTCGCCCCTCCTGGAGGGGGTTCACCAGGGCGTTGACGTACCGGGCGTCGTAGAGCCCACCGGGCTCCCCGGAAACCGAGACGCCTCCCGCCGGGCTGATCGAGAGGGTGAACGACCCCTTCCGGAGTGCCTCGACGAGGACGTGCGCGGACCCTCCGGGCCCGTCCAGGACGGCGCTCGCGCCGTGCAGATCCCAATCCACGTCGAACCGGGAGCGGCCGAGGCCCGAGGTGTCGATCCAGGCCTCGGCCACCCGGGCGTCGATCCGGGCGCCCCTGGGCAGGTGCAGCCGGCGGGAACCGAGGCGGGCCTCCGCACGGTCGAGGTCGAGCCCAATGGAGGTCCCGTCGAGGTCGAGCGCCACGAGGTCGTCGGCGGTACGCCGCGTGCAGGCCCCGGCGGCGAACGCCGCGTGGCCCTGGAGATCGATCGCGAGGTCGCCGGCCTCGACGTCGAGCTCGGGGAAGGCCCCGACGGCCCGGCGGGCCCCCACGTCGAGCTCGGCCTCGCCCCGGAGGTCGAGGCAGGCCTCGTCGGAGGCACCGGCCTCGAGGCGGCCCTCTACGCGACCCTCCAGCCGGCGTACCTCGATCGTGCCGAGGCCGTCGTCCACCCGGCTGCCCTCCCCCAGGGCGAACCCGGCCTGGAACCCGAGGATCAGCTCCCGGGTGAGGCCCGCACCCGTCTCGGGCGCCAGCTCGGCGCAGAAGCGACCCGTGGCGCCGAGTCCGGTGAGCCCGAGTGCGAGCGTGCCGCCCCCCAGGAGCAGCGGGTGGTCCCAGGCCAGGGCCAGGTGGAGGCCCTCGAGGCGCGATCCGGGGAGGAGCTCCACCTCCAGGTGCAGGCGCACCCGATCCCCGGGCCAGGCACCCCGGGCCCGCCCCGCCGCGGCCATGGCCACGAAGGTCGGCTCGGGCGGGACCGATCCGACCCGGCGGGCCTCGCAGGCGGCGCGGGCCTCGAGGCGACCGGTGGGGAGATCCACCCGCGCCTCCTCCACCGCCACCCGCAGGGCCCCGGCCGAGGGGCCCCCCTCGAGGCGCGCCCGCAGGGTCGCGGATCCGGGGGCGGCCGCCGCCGCGCGGGTCTTCGTGCCGTCGGGCAGCACGCATTCCACGGCCAGGGCGGGGAGGTCGGCCCGGGCCTCCACGCGGCCGGACAGGCCGGCGAGCGGGGTCACGAGGGCCCGGAGGATGCCTTCCACCGGCACCCGATCCCGGTGCAGGATCGCGCTGGCCAGCGGATCACCGGAGAGCAGGCGGCGCAGGGAGGCGAAAGGCGCGGGGAGGACCGGCGTCGGGACCCGCACCCGCTGGAACCGGACCCTGGTCCGCCCGAACACCTCGAGCGTGCCGGTGAACCGGAGATCGAGGGCCCAGGTGTCGCCCCAGGCCATCGGGTGGACCTGGACCTCGGACAGGTGCACCTGCACGGCCTGCCGTGAGCTGGCCACGAGATCCTCGCCGAGCCGCCGGATCCGGGCGCGGCCCGGACCGCCAGGCGGCAGGAGACGCCGGAGCCGGGGGCCCACCCGTCCGGCCAGGCTCGAGCGGTTCACCCGGGCGAGCAGATCGGACAGGTCACGATCCTCGAAGAGGGCACCGAGCCGGGCGAGGAGCGGCACGACGTGGTGGAGCACGAGCGGCGGATCGAAGGCGATCCCGGCGGAGGCCACGCGGCACTCGGGGCGGCCTTCGCCGCCGGGGACGCGGGTGGCCCTGATCGCCCCGGCGGCGCGGCAGCCGTCCGGCACCTCGAGGGGGAACGACTCCCCCGCGACGAGGGGCACCTCGACCGTGCCCGCGTGGAGGCGGGCCTCGAAGGAGAGGTCGAGGAGGTCGAGGGCGTCGACGTCCACGTCGTGGGCCTCGACCGTGAAGGCCCCGGTGGGCACGAGCGGCGTGAACGCGTGGGTGCCCGGGCCCTCGGACGTGAACCGCAGCGTGACCCGCGATGCGGCCGTCCGAGTCTCCATGCGCCAGCCTCCGCGGGTGGCCGCCAGGGGGCGGCGGTGCCGATCCGATGACGGCTATCCGGCGGCCGCCCGGTCCGCCGTGCGAGACCTGTCCGCGTGGCATACCAGTCCGCCGGAGGTCCCGATGCAGTCCCTGCGCCGCCTGAACGCCGCCGACGAGGCCGCCGCCTGGTACTCGGTCGAGGGGGACTTCCAGGGCGCCGTGGAGCGGTATGTGGTCTCCACGAGCCCGAGCCGGGCCGTCTGCAACCGGCCCGAAATCCTGGGCATGGAGTTCAACCTCCACCTGCAGGAGGCCATGGTGCTGGCCCTGCGCCACGCACCCTTTCGGGCCCTCGTCGCCGACACCCCGGAGGACCGGGTGTGCGTGGTCCACTTCCTGCGGGGAGGCCTCAACTTCGAGCTGAGGCGTGCGCTCAGGGAGGCCTACGGCTTCAACCGGCACTCCTCGGCCTTCATGAGCAGTCAGCGGCACCGGGTGGAGGGGCGGTGGGAGGTCCGGGAGGACATGTACCGGAAGCTCGAGGTCGCCCGCGACGCGGTCCTGGTGACCGGTGACGTGGTGGCCACGGGCGTCACCCTGGAGAACGGGCTCCAGGTGGTGCTGGAGCACGTCCGCGCCCTCCACTCCTCGGTGCGGGCCCTGGTCCTCTTCACGATCGGGTGCCACAAGGCCGAGAAGGTGCTGGAGGTCATCGACGCCCGGATGCGCGCGGTGTTCCCCGGCTACACACGGACGGTGCTGGTCTACCTGGAGGGAAAGTTCCGCCTCGTGGACAGCCGCACACCGCTGCGGATCGCCCTCCCGGGCACGGACCTCGTGCGCTGGCAGGCGCTCCTGGCCCCCGAGTTCGAGCGCTCCCAGTACGACGCCCCCGCCTGGCCGCTCGAGCGCTGCGCCGTCTACGACGCGGGATCCAGGGCGTTCGACATCCCGGCCTACACGGCGGACGTCGTCCGCTACTGGGAGGAGACGGAGCGCCTGGCCCGCGGGGGATGGACCCTCGCCGAGGCCCTGCTCGAGCGCTGGCCGGACGGCGCCCCGGCCGATCCCACGGCCTTCCGGGAGGAGCGGGCGCGGCGCTGGCCGGGTGCCCCACGGAACCTCGTCGAGGAGATCCTCTCGCGGAACGCCACCTTCTGGCGCAAGGGGCGTGACGCCCTCACCTCCGGAGCCCTCGCGGCCCTCTGCCACGAGCGCCTGGATGCGCTCCGCGCCGCGGGGAGGCCGTCGTGACCCTCCATCACCTCCGCGTCACGCCCGACGACGTCGCCGGCAACGGAGGGAGGGGCCGCGTGTTCCTGGTGCCCGGCTCGGACGCCCGGGTGCGCCGCATCGCCGAGCGCCTGGAGGACGTCCGGGTCCGCCGGAGTCCCCGCCTGCACGACGTCCATCTGGGCACCTGGCGCGACGGCGGTCGCTCCGTGGAGGTGGGCACCGTGTCCACGGGCATGGGCTGCCCCAGCCTGGGCATCGTCGTGAGCGAACTGATCCTGGTCGGCGTCCGCCGCTTCCTGCGAGTGGGATCGGCCGGCTCGCTGCAGGGCGACCGGGTCCCGGCGGGCAGCCTCGTGGTGGCCACCGCCGCCGTGCGCGACGAGGGGACGAGCGACGCCTACCTGCCGCGGGAGGTGCCGGCCGTGGCGCACCCCGGGTGGGTGGAGGCGCTGCTCGTCGCGGCGCGCGCCCGGGGCCTCGCGGACCGCACCTACGCCGGTGTGGTCCACACGAAGGATGCCTTCTTCGCGCGGGAGCTGGGGCACGGTCCGCTCCCGGAGGCGCATCGCCGCTACGTGGCCACGCTCGCCGCGGCCGGCGTGCTGGCCACCGAGATGGAGTCGAGCCACCTCTTCGTGCTGGCAGCCTGCCACGGGCCCGACCTCGAGCCCGTGGCCGCCTCGTCGCGGGGCCCGGAGGTGATCAAGGCCGGGGCGCTCCTCGCGATCATCGGCGGGGAGGGCGTGTTCGCGCCCGAGGCCGACGCGATCCGGGCCGAGGAGGACGCCATCGGCGTGGCCCTCGAGGCCGCCCTCCGCCTCATGGACGCCGAGGGCGGGGCGCGAGAGTAGCGGGTCACCGCCTCGCGACCGCGTACAGCCTCACCGGTCCCCACTCGGCCACGGGCGCGATCATGCCCGAAGCCAGGAGCGCCCCGAAGCGCTCCCGGAGCCGGGCCGTACGGCCCGGCTCGAGATCGGCGTTGGTCCCGGCGAGGAAGAAGCGGTGGTTCACGAGCACGTGGGTGATGCCGTCCCGGCCGAGGCGGCCCGCCACGTCGGCCGGCCCCTCGGCCTCGTCGAGCAGGGCCTCGAACCGGTACGCCTCGAAGATGCAGTCGAGCCGGTAGGGGCGGGGGAAGGTATACGTCATGGCCCGCATCCAGACGAGCCAGACACGGCCGTCCTCGGGCACGTACCGGGCGATCTCGCGGTCGATCGGCCAGTTCTCGGGGAGGAGCGCCTCGAGGACGGCATCCCGGTCCTCGCGGCCCGCGAGCCAGGCGCCGGTGTGCTGGCGCTGCCAGAGGGCTGCCACCGGGCCCGCGGCCCAGGCCACCTGCCCGGTGAGCAGGAGGGCGAGGAGGGCCGTCCGGGCCCGGGGGCCCGCACTGCCGGCGACCCAGGCCGCGAGGGCTACGGCGGCGGGGGCGGCGGGCAGCCAGAACCTCGCCTGCTGGGTGGCCGCCGCCCACAGGACGGTCCAGGCGGCC
>JBFYZZ010000278.1:0-20815 GCA_041309225.1 Deltaproteobacteria bacterium
GACCGCCACCACCGCGTCCGCCGAGTCGGCGTCGGCGGCGAGGGCCGCCAGGTCGGGGCGCCCGCGGACCGCCTCGTCCAGCAGGGCCCGGGCCGCCTCGGTCCGGGCCGGGGGCCGGTCCTCCAGGGGCTCGAACGTCCAGTCCGCGGTGGCGTCGAGCCGGAGGAGGTGGACGAGGGACAGCTCGGCCAGGGCGACGTCGCCCTCGGCCTGGGCCACCGAGGCGTCCGCCTCGGCCACGGACGCCTGCTGGGAGGCGAGGTCCGCCCGGGTGCGGGCGCCGGCGTCCACCAGGGCCCGGATCCGGTCGAGGGTGGTGGCCTCCAGCGCCGACGAGGCCCGAGCCACCGAGAGCCGGGCCCGGGCCTGGTCCAACGCGATCCAGGCGCTGGCCAGGTCCCACGCGACGTCCTGGTGGATCCGATCGAGGGAGAGGCGGGCGGCCTCCGCGTCCGCCTCGGCCCCGCGGGACCGGCCGCGCACCGCGCCGCCGTGCCAGAGGGCCACCGAGGACTGGAGGCCGGCGTCGAGGGAGGAGGACGTGCCGCTCCCCTCGAGGCGCTCGGTGGAGGAAGCCCCGAGGGAGAGGTCGGGCTGCCACGCCCGGCGGGCCGCGCGCGACGACGCCTCGACCCGGACGGCGTCGAGACGCGCCCGCTGGACGTCCACGCCCTGCGCCCGGACGAGGTCCAGCGCCTTCCCGAAGGTGAGCGCGCGGGCCGCCGCCGGCGCGGCGTCCTCCGCGGCGTGGACGGGCGGCGCCAGGAGAAAGGGTACGAGGGCCAGCATGGGTCGGCAGCGCATGGAGACTCCCGTCACTCGTGCCGGAGGGCGTCGATGGGGTCCAGGAGCGAGGCGCGACGCGCCGGGTAGAAGCCGAAGAAGGCGCCCACCGCCATGGAGAAGCCCACCGCGAGCAGGACCGTGGCGGGGGCGACCTCGGTGGCCCAGCCGGTGATCCGGCCCACCACGGCCGACCCGACGAACCCGAGCACCGTGCCCAGGAGCCCGCCGATGCCCGACAGCACGACGCTCTCGACGACGAACTGGAGCAGGATGTCCCGCCGCCTCGCGCCGATGGCGCGCCGGATGCCGATCTCCCGCGTGCGCTCGCTGACCGAGACCAGCATGATGTTCATGATCCCGATGCCGCCCACCAGCAGGGAGATCCCCGCGATGGTCGAGAGCAGCAGGGTCATGGTGTTCGTGGTGGCCTTCGCGGTCGCGGCCATCTGGGTCTGGTCCCGGACCGTGAAGTCGTCGTCCTCGCTCGCGGAGAGGCGGTGGGACTCGCGCATCAGGGTCCTGGCTTCGGCGAGGGCCTCCGGCACAGCCTCCTTGGAGGCGGCCGAGGCCAGGATCTGGGCGATGAACTGCCGCCCGGCGAGGCGGGTCTGGACGGTGGTGTAGGGCGCGAGGACCACGTCGTCCTGGTCCGAGCCGTCGGCGGTCTGGCCCTTGGCGGCCAGCACGCCCACGACGTCGAACTGGACGTTGCGCAGGCGGATGCGCTGGCCGACCGGGTCCTGGTCCGGCCAGAGGTTCTCGGCCACCGTGTGGCCCAGCAACACCACCTTGCGCCGGGTGCGGACCTCCTCGTCGGTGAACAGGCGCCCTGAGGCGGCCTCCCAGGCACGGATGGTGAAGTAGCAGGCGTCCACGCCCTGGATGGGTGCCCGCCAGTTGCCGGCGCCCCCCACGATGGGGGCCATCGTGAAGATCACCGGCGTGACGGCGGTGATGCTCTCGGCCTCCTTCGCGAGGAAAGCCGCGTCGTCCACCGTGAGGCGGTTGAAGCTCCCCGCGCCGCCGCTCACGCCGCCGCGACTGGAGGACCCGGCGGAGACGACGATCATGTGGACGCCGAGGTTCTCGACCTTGGCCTCGATGTCCGAGCGGGCCCCGAGGCCCACGGCGATCATCACCACCACGGACGCGACCCCGATCACCACGCCCAGGACCGTGAGCGCCGCGCGCACCTTGTTGCGCAGCATGGTCCCGAGCGCCATCCGCACGAGGGCGAGGAGCTTCATGTGTCCTCCTCGGCGGGCAGGCGGGCCAGGTCGTCGCGGGCACTCACGTGGGCGGCGGGGTGATCCGAGAGAATCCGGCCGTCGCGGAGCGTGAGGATCCGCCGGCAGTAGGCGGCCACGTCGACCTCGTGGGTCACGATCACCAGGGTCATGCCCTGGTCGTTCAAGTCCTGGAAGAGGGTCATCATCTCCACGGTCGTGCGCGAGTCCAGGTTGCCCGTGGGCTCGTCGGCGAGCACCACCCGGGGGCTCGTCACCAGGGCCCGGGCGATCGCGACCCGCTGCTGCTGCCCGCCCGACATCTCGTTGGGCTGGTGCTCGAGGCGGTCGCCGAGCCCCACGCGCCGGAGCGCCTGGATCGCCCGCTGGCGGGCCTCCCGGGGCGGGATGTGGGCGTAGAGGAGGGGCAGCGTGACGTTCTCCACCGCCGTCGTGCGGGGGAGGAGGTTGAACCCCTGGAAGACGAACCCGAGGACGTGGTTCCGGAGCTCGGCGAGGGCGTCGTCGTCGAGTGTCTCCACCGCGGCGCCCGCCAGGCGGTAGCGCCCGGTCGTGGGGCGGTCGAGGCAGCCCAGGATGTTCATCAGGGTCGACTTGCCCGAGCCCGACGCCCCCATGACCGCGACCATCTCGCCCTCGTCCACGCGGAGGTCCACGTGGCGGAGGGCCAGGACGCTCGACTCGCCCACGGAGAACACGCGCGAGACGCCGTCGACCTCGATGAGAGAGCCGGCCATCAGAGGCCCCCTGGGGGTCCCATGCGCCGCCCCCCACCCGCACCCCCCTGCTGGAACGGGGACGACGACGCATTCGCCGCCGGTTTCGAGCCCACCTGGTTGGCGCCGGTCACCACCTGGGTGCCCTCGTCGAGGCCCTCGCCCGTGACCTGGGTGCACCCGTCGCCCACCAGGCCCACCTTCACCACGATGGGCTCGAGCCCCTGCTCCCTGGCCACCCACACGCGCGACCCGGCCTCGGCGGCCCCCGGAGCCCCGCGGGAGGCCTGGAACCGGAGAGCGGAGGGCGGCACGCAGAGGACATCCTCCGCCCGCGCGGTCACGATGTCCACGGTGGCCGTCATGCCCGGCAGAAGTCGGCCGTCGGGGTTGTCCACGTCGATCACGACCGTGTAGGTCACCACGTTCTCGGCGACCTTGGGCTCGAGCCGGACCTGCCGGACGCTGCCCTCGAAGCGCGCGTCGCCGTAGGCCTGCACCGTGAAGCGGGCGGACTGGCCGGCGGCGACCTCCCCGATGTCCGCCTCGTCCACCGCGGCCAGGATCTGCATGCGCGAGAGGTCCTGCGCGATCTCGAAGAGGATGGGAGCCTGCAGCCCCGCGTTGACCGTCTGGCCGACGTCCACCGCCCGCGAGACCACCGTGCCCGTGATGGGCGACGTGATGGTCGCGTAGCCCAGGTTGCGCCGGGCCCGCTCGAGCGCGACCTCCCGCGTGCTCTGTGCGGCTACGGCCACGTCCGCATCGGCGGTGGCCTCCTCCAGCTCCTCGTCGGTGGCGGCCTGGTGCTCGTGGAGGGACCGGATGCGCCGGAGCGCGAGGGCGGCCCGCTCCGCCTCGGCCCTGGCCTGAGCCAGCCCGGCCTCGGCCGTGCGTACGTCGGCCTCCAGGAGGGCGCGATCGATGCGGGCGACCACCTGGCCGGCCTCCACGCGATCGTTGAAGTCCACGAGGATCTCGCTCACGATCCCCGAGACCTGGGTGCCGACCGCGACCGAGACCACGGCCTCCAGGCTGCCGGTGGCGGTGACGACCTGCTCCAGGTCCATCCGCTGGACGGCGACCGTCTTCCAGGGCGGCTCCTGGCTGGGACGCCACAGCCACCACGCCAGCGCACCCCCCGCGAGGAGCACGACCGCGGGAACCAGCAGGAGGACCTTCTTCATGGGGACTCCGTGGGAGCCACGGGCCGCACCCGCCCCCGGGTCTCCTCGGCCCGCAGGCAGGCCGTCGGCCGGGCAGGGCCTGCAAGCTATGCACAGCATGTCCGTCCGACCATCCGCGATGCGGGTCTGGGCTGCCGCGGCACCTGCCCGGCGTGCCGCGGCGCGGGTACGTGGCCGTGAGGCGGTCGCAGCCGCCGGATCCAGAGGCCCGGAGACGCCCATGAAGCACGCCGTCCCTCACGACCTCGGCCGGGAGCGCGCCCGGCAGGTCGCCGTGGCCGCCATGAAGAGCTACGCCACCCGGCTCGCCCGGTACGACCCCCGGAGCGAGTGGGTCGGCGAGTGGCGGGCCCGCATCTCCTTCTCGGTGAAGGGCATGACTCTCCACGGGGCCATCGAGGTCACGGCCGCGGCCCTCGAGATGGAACTGGACGTCCCCTTCCTGCTCCGGCCCTTCCGCGGGATCGCGGTCCAGGTGATCGAGGACGAGATCCGCGGCTGGATCGCCAAGGCCCGGGAGGGCGAGATCTGAGCGCGGCTCAGCCCCGGACGAGGCTCCACAGGGCCGCCCAGGCGCCGGTATCGGGCACCCGCTTGCGATCGGCCTGCTCCGCGAGGAGGGCGTTCACCGCCGCCGTGGGGAAGCCGGCCGGATCCCGCGCGAGGGACGCCCACGCCGGCCCGGGCCCGGCCGGGGCGAAGAGGCGCGTGTCGGACAGCTCCAGGCCCGGGCAGCCGGAGGCGCTGGCCAGGTATCCGATCGCGGGCACCGAGAGCACCGATCCCGCGACCCGGACCGGCACGCGCTCGCCGCAGGCGAGGATCTCCCCGTCGGCCCAGGTCTTGAAGAACACGGCGTCCTCGACCTGGATCGAGCCCGCCCGGGGCACCGAGATCTCGCGGACGAAGGCGTTGGCCAGGAAGGCCGAGCGGCGTACCACGACCGACTCGGGGACGGCGCCGTCGCGGGTCGCGCTCGTCACCGAGATCATCGGCATCGGGGCGTTCTGCCAGTTCCGGACGAACCAGGAGTCCTCGATCGCGACCCGGGCGGCCTGGGCCCCCTTCCGCGCGGTCACGACGAGGAAGCCCTCGCCGCCGTGGGGATCGGTCCAGCGGCCGTCCATGAGCGCGCAGCCGCGCATCTCGAAGGGGCCGGCCACCTCGAAGGAGAGGGCCACCGACCGCGATCCCGTGACGAGCAGGTTCTCCAGGCGCACCGACCGTGCGAGCACGCGCGAGAGGGTACCCGGGAGCGGGCCCCCGTCGCCCGTGAGCAGGAGGTCGATCGTGGACGGAGCCGAGGCACGGCGGCTCCCGCGCTCGGGCCACAGCTCCCAGCCGCCCGCCGCGCCGCCCCCGGAGACGAAGCGCACCTCCAGCCTGCCCTCGTATCCGCTCTCCACGAGGCTCCGATACCCGGCCTGGAGCGCGTGAAGGTCGTCGGTGGTCTGGACCGTGTACATGAGTCCCTCCCCCTGCGGGGCGAACGGGATGTCGGCCCCGGAGGGGCCTCCGAAGAGACAGCCCCCGGCCACGAGGGCCAGGCCGGCGAGGTGGGATCGCCAGCTCATGGCGCGTCCGAGGCGGGGAACACGCCCGAGTCCACCGCGTTGAAGTTGCGGAAGAACTCGGTCAGATTCATGGTGAAGATGCCGTCGGAGGAAGCGTCGCTCGGGGCGTTGTCCTCCGCACGGGTGGCCTGGTTGTCGCCCATGCGATCGGGCTCGTTCCCGTGGTGCGGGTTGCGGAGCCGGACCGTGGACTGAACCGGGTCGATGGTGGGGAACAGGGCAGGTCGTGCCGCCTCGGGAACGTCCTGGAGGGCGACCTCGGCTCCCATCCAGCCCAGGAACGAGACGCCCACCACCTGGTAGCTGTGGTCGCCGTAGATGTTGCGCTGCCCCGGGCTCGCGTCGGTGCCGATGTTCTTCAGGTCGAGCATGAGGTCCATGAGCGCGCGGACGGCCTCCGAGCGCGTGGCGTCGTGGAGCGAGTTCGAGGCGTCCTGGGGATCCACCTCGATGTCGACCCGCCGCCAGGCCGGCTCGGGCCCCGCGTCCGCGTCGCCGAGGCCCCAGTTGGAGAGGACGTGCGGCGACATGTCACGCCCGGCCTCGATGGCCGTCTGGACAGAGGCCGCCCGATCCTCCGAGATCTCCTGGTTGCCCGCCGCGTTCCCCACGGTGGACGCGTGCCCGACCAGATCCACGTACACCGAGGGATCGGCCATCGCGTCGAGCGTCGTGCCGAAGGCCTGGAGGGCCCCGGCGCTGGCGGGTGGCACGGTCCGCTCGTCCGGGGCGAACTGCACGGTAGGCGGTGCCGCGGCCTGCACGGCCGCGAGTCCGCCGGGATTCGGTGGACCGGGCTGGACTGCGACGGAGCACGCAGTGCCGATCGCCGCCTGTGCGACGGCCTTGGGACCGGTGGGACCCGCTCCCGCGGGGTCGGGGGGCAGGGCCTCCCACGCGGTGATGGCGTTGGCCACCGCGGTGACGTTGTTGCGCTGGGTGGCGCTCAGCGTGGACCAGTCAGCGGCAGCCTGGGCCGCTGGTATAGCAGCTTTGAGGCGAGGAATGAGCTGACTCACGAATGCGCTCGCCATCACGATGGGGGCGTCCGCCTCGCCGGGTGCAGCCTGCTCGGGGCGCCCGGCGAGCAGCAGGAGTTGGTTCACCACGGCGGCGTTGCTCGAGAGGACGTCGCCTCCCGGGGTCCACGCGGTGTCCGAGCGGTGGACGTCGGCGTCCGTCGAATCGGCCTCCTCCCCGTAGAAGATGCCCATCGTGTACATGGGCACGCCCCCGCTGATGTTCTCGTACCCGCGGCCACCGCCCGAGTCGCCGTGGAAACCGCCGTACTGGCCGTGGGCCTCGGAGAAGCGGGCGAAGGCCTTCTCGAAGAGCGGCGCCCACCGGGCGCACTGGAAGAGCTCGTCGCGATGGACCTCGAGCGTGGTCCCGTTCAACCTCGCCCACCAGTCGGCGGCCATGGGCGACGGGGCGCACCGGAGCTGGGCGCCGTGGACCTCGTTGTTGGAGATGTTCACGGCGAGCTCGGCGCTCACGGTGACCGCGACCTGGATGTAGTCGTTGGTCGGCCCGGTACCGGAGAAGTCCTCCCACCACGAGTCCTCGTGCTCCTGTCTGCGCCAGAAGGTGACGGTGGCCCCGCCGTCACCGCTGGGGCTCATCATGGAGGGGATCTTGCCCGGATCCTGCGAGAGGACGCTCTGCAGGGTGGCGAGGAAGTAGCAGTCGCCGATGGACATCTGCTGGACGTCGTCGGCCGTCGGTCCCTCGCCGATGTAGAGGGAGTCGTTGGCCTCCTGGGTCACGACGGGCGCCTCCATCGTGCCGTCCTGGTCGGTGATCGTGGTGAATCCCGGCTCGGGCGGCGTGGTCTGCTCGGCGGACTCCTCGTAGACCTGCTCCTGCGGAGGCGTGCCCGGTGGCTCCGTGTGGACGGGCGTGGTCTCGTCGGCCACGACCCGGACGTTGGACGAGCGGAGCTCGGCCGCGGGGGCGCCGGGGGTGGGATGGTTGATCGCGTCGTCGAGGGTGGGCTCGCGATGGGTCGTGACCGCGGTCCCGCTCGCGTTGGCCACCTCCTGGGGGTTGCCCGAGAGGGTCTCGGTCTCGGTGCGGGCGATCGGTGCGGGCGTGGCCCCGGCCTGGAAGGGGGTGCCGCTGAGCACGGCGTCCGCCCCCTGCTCGGCCTCGGCCTCGGCGGGCTCGCTCGCCCGGCTCACCTCGAGCAGGGGCTGGGGCGACGGGGAGCTCCCGGCCTGCTGGGCGACGTGGACCAGCTCGTGGGCGAGCACGTGGTCGCCCTCGGCGCTCCCCGGCCGGGATCCGCCGGCGCCGAAGTAGATGTCGGAGCCCTGGGTGTAGGCCTTGGCGGCCACCGCGCCCGCCGCCTCGGCGGCCCGGGGGCCGGTGTGGACGCGCACGCCGCCGAGGTCCGTGTCGAGGGAAGACTCGGCCTGGTGACGGATGCCGGGATCGAGCGCACGGCCCGACTCCCGGGAGGCCGAGGCCAGGGCGCCGGACGCCCCCGGGAAGTCGCCGGGCGTGCCACTCCGGGGGGCCCGGAGCACGGGCAGGTTCCAGGCGTGTCCGGCGTCGCCCACCGTGCCGTCGTGGGGATTGGAGGCGCCCGGCGGCCCGCCGCCGCCCATGGAGGGGGCGGCCTGCGACGGGGTCCCGCGCGTCGCGGAGAGCGTCGCGAGGGCCGCGGCGTTGCCGTAACGGTGGGACACCCCGTCGAGGTCGGGGGCCGTGGTCCGATCCGGCTCGACCGCGACGGGTGCAGGGGTGGCGGCGTCCTTCTGCTGCTGGTGGACCGGGGCGCGGGCGTGCGTCTTCATGGCGATCCCGGGGACCGGGGGACGGGAACGGCGTCGGGGCCTCAGGATGCCTCCGCGGGACGCTCGTGGCAAGGGGAGAGCCCCGTGCGGGTTAGGCGACCGGGCGGAGGTCCGGCATGACGGTGGCCATCCACCTCGGCGACAATATCGACGTGATGCGGCGTTTTCCCGACGCTTCCTTCCAGCTCGCCTACCTGGACCCGCCGTACAACACCGGCCGCCGGCGCGTGTCCACCCGGATCCGCGGCGAGGCCGATCCCGAAGGAAACCGTATGGGCTTCAGGGGCCGTCGCTACCGCACCCGGCGCGAGGTGGGACCGTCCTACGGCGACGCCTTCGAGGACTACCCGGCCTTCCTCGGCCCGCGCCTTCAGGAGGTGTGGCGCCTCCTGGATCCCATGGGCTCGCTCTTCCTCCACCTGGACTGGCGGGAGGTCCACCACGTGAAGGTGCTCGCCGATGGCCTCTTCGGCCGGAAGCACTTCCTCAACGAGATCATCTGGGCCTGGGACTACGGCGGCCGGAGCCCGCGGCGCTGGCCCGCCAAGCACGACAACATCCTCTGGTACGCGAAGGACCCGCGCCGGTACACCTTTCGGGCGGAGGAGATCGACCGCATCCCCTACATGGCGCCGGAGCTGGTGGGGCCCGAGAAGGCTGCCCGGGGCAAGTCGCCCACCGACACGTGGTGGCACACCATCGTGGGCCCCACCAGCCGAGAGCGCACGGGCTGGCCCACCCAGAAGCCCCTCGGTGTGCTGGAGCGCATCGTCCGGGTCCACAGCGCGCCGGGGGACCGCCTGCTCGATCCCTTCGCGGGGAGCGGCACGCTCGGCGAAGCCGCGCTCCGCCTCGGCCGGGACGCGGTGCTGGTGGACCGCGATCCGGAGGCCGTCCGCGTGATGGAACGGCGGCTCGGCGTGACGGCCTGCCCCCCGCCGGGCGATCCGGAGCGGGCGGCCTAATCCCGGGGCAGCCCCCGCCGGGCGTGGGCGCGCACCACCTGCCCGCGGGGCGTCTCGGCCGGATCGCGGGGGGCGAGGCGGCCGTCCACCTCGGCCACGTGTTCCGGTGCCGGGAGGGGAGCGCCGAGGAAGCGGGCCCCGTGGTGGGCGAAGGCGACGGGATCGCCCGTGCACAGGACCCGCAGCGTGCCGGTGCCGGGCGCGTCGTAACCGGGATGGCGGTCGAGCCACGCGACCAGGCTCGCGGCCACGTACGAACCGGGATCGAGCACGGCCACCGGCTCGGGCAGGGCGGCACGGATGGCCGGGAGGAGGAGGGGATAGTGGGTGCAGCCCAGCAGGAGCGTGTCGATCCCCGGAAGGTCAACGAGGTACCGGCGCACCGCCTCGCGGGCCATGCCGGTGTCTTCCCAGCCCTCCTCCACGAGGGGGACCAGGAGCGGGGCGGCGCGCTGGGTGACGCGGTGGGGGCCCAGCTTGCGGATCTCGGCCACGTAGGTGCCCGACTCGACCGTACGGCGGGTGGCCACGATGCCGATGTGGCCGCCGCTCACGGCCACTGCGGCCTCGGCCCCCGGGATGGCGACCCCCAGGATCCGCAGGGCGGATCCGGGCCCGCAGTACCGGCCCTGGAGGTGGCGCAGCGCCACGCAGGAGACGGTGTTGCAGGCCACCACCACGAGGCGGCAGCCCTCCTCGAAGAGGCGCTCCACGGCCTGCTCGGCGAAGTCGAGGATGGTGTGGGCGTCGCGCCCGCCGTACGGGGCACGGCCCGAGTCGCCCAGGTAGAGCAGGTCGCGATCGGGGAGCGCTGCCCGGACGTGCCGGAGCACGGTCAGGCCCCCGAAGCCGGAGTCGTAGACGCCGATCACAGTGCCGCCCTACTGCCCGGCCCCGTGGCGCAGGACGACGCGGTAGTCTCCATCGGTGACGTCGAGGGTGTGGGACTCGTACGGGTCGATGTCCTCGAGGACGGCCTCGAACGAGCCCTCGGCCCAGCCGATCCGGCGGTCGGCGCCACCGTAGAGGGGGTTGTGCTCGAACGAGGTGATCTCGAACGACCCGGCGACGGACATCCACTGGTGGTTGGACTCGTCGGTCCAGAACAGGCCGGAGATGCCCTCCCCGGTGATCGGCTGGAGGATCCACCGCTGGAAGTCGCCGCCCTCCCACCCGAACACGACGGCGTTCAGGTTCTGGCCCGAGAACATCTGGATGTGGTTGGGGCTCCAGTACACGTACAGGAGGGCCAGGCCGTTCGGGGACTCGTAGGGCACGCCGCCGATGGTGGCCTGGACCCAGGTGGCGCGTTCCTCGGGCTCCTCCTCGGGGGCACAGGCCGGGAGCAGGAGCGGGGCAGCCAGGAGGAGGTGGCGCATGGGACCCTCTGCTGAGGTGGATCAGGCTACCACGGGCGAGGGCCGGGCCCACCGCCGAGGGCGGGCTCTTGACCGAATCCTCGCATCGGGGAACGGAATAGAGGGGTACGACGAAAGGTCCGTCGGAGGCACCATGCCCATCCCCGTCCACCGGTTCGACGATCCACTCGACTTCCTGCGGCTCCTGTGGGCACTGGACCACGCGTTGCAGGCGGCGTCCAAGCGCATGCTGCTCCGCTACGGGGTCACCAGCCCGCAGCGCTTCGCCATCCGGTTCGTCGGGCAGTCGCCCGGCCTCGGGGCGGGGGATCTCGCTCGGGCCCTGGAGGACCATCCGAGCACCGTCACGGGCATCTTGAGGCGCCTCGGGGAGCGCGGGCTGGTGCGACGCGTCGTGCACCCGACGGATCGCCGGAAGGTGCTCCTCACGCTGACCGACGCCGGCCGCCGGATCGAGACCGCGATGACCGGCACCGTGGAGGGATCCGTGAAGCGGGCCTTCGAGCGGCTCACGCAGGAGGAGATCCTGACCGCCCGGCGCGTGCTGAACCTGCTGGTCGAGGCCCTCGGGGAGGAGACCCGGGCGATGGAGTCCTCCTCCCCCCGGCGGGGGTAGCCCCGGCATGACGCCCGGCGACGTCCCCGCCGTGGAGCCCGGGCGGCTGTACCTCGTGGCCACGCCCATCGGGAACCTCCAGGACCTCACGCTGCGTGCGCTCGACGTGCTGCGGGGCGTGGACGCCCTGGCCTGCGAGGACACCCGGCGCACGCTCAAGGTGCTCGCGCACTTCGGAATCCCGCGTCCCCCGGCCTTCTTCGCCTGCCACGACCACAACGAGCGGACGGCCGCCGGGCGGGTGCTCGGGCTCCTCCGAGAGGGCCGGAGCGTGGGGCTCTGCACCGACGCGGGTACGCCCCTCCTCTCCGATCCGGGCTACCTCGTGGCGCGGGAGGCTCGCGCGGCTGGCTTCCCGCTGGAGGTCGTGCCCGGTCCCTCGGCGGTGACCACGGCGCTCGTCGCCTCGGGCCTGCCGGCCCACGCCTTCACCTTCCGGGGCTTCCCCCCACGGAAGCCCGGCCCGCGCCGCCGCCTCCTGGCCGGCCAGCGCGCGGCGGACACCACCCTCGTCCTCTTCGAGGCGCCCCAGCGCCTGGCCGCGCTGCTCGCGGACGCGGCGGCCGTGATCGACCCCGGGCGCGAGGCCGCGGTCTGTGTGGAACTCACCAAGCGGTTCGAGTCGGTGGCCCGCGGGACGCTCGGGGATCTGGCCGCCCGCTACGCGGCTGAGCCCGTGCGGGGCGAGGTCACGGTAGTGATCGCGGGGATCGGCCGAGCGCAGGCCCGTGAGGCGCGTTCGGATCGGCGGTCGGAGGCCTGAACGGCGGAGGCTGGAAGCCGCCCGTGGCCCGCTCGAACGCCTCGGCGGCGTCGAGGAGCCGATCGTCCGCCTCGTGCGGCGCCGCGATCTGCAGCCCCACCGGGAGGCCGTCGGCCAGGCCCATGGGGACGGAGATTGCGGGCTGCCCGGTGAGGTTGAACGGGCTCGTGAACGTGAGCAGGAGGTGAGGGTCCGGGCTCCCGAACGGCCGCGCGGCGAAGGGCGTGGTGGGGCTGATCATGAAGTCGAAGCCGAGGAAGGCGTCGCGCGCGGCTGCCTCCACGGACGCCCGCTCCGCCAGTGCCACGGCGTGGACGGCCGGATCGGCCGTGCGCGCCCGCTCCAGGATGTGCCTGAGCTCCGGGCCGAAGCCGTCGGGGCGCGCCTCGAGGCGCGGCCCGTGCAGGGCCGCCGCCTCGGGGGCGTAGATGGCCTTGAGCAGGCGGAGGCCCCGCTCGAACCCGGGGACCTGCACCGGCCGCAGGCGGGCGCCCAGGTCCTCGAGGATCGCGATGGCGTCGTCGAACCGCGCGGCCACGGCGGAGCAGCAGTCCTGACCGAAGCCCTCGAGGACCCCGATCCGCTGGCCCGCGAGGGCCCGGAGCGAGGGGGGCAGGTAGCGGCCGGCCAGGACCCCGAGGAGGATCCGCACCCCGGCCACCGAGCGGGCCATGGGACCGACGTGGTCGAGCGAGGGGGACAGCGGCAGCATGCCGCTCACCGGGACCAGACCCCGGGTGGGCTTGAGGCCCACGATGCCGCACAGCGAGGAGGGGATCCGGATGGAGCCGCCGGTGTCGGTGCCGAGCGTTCCGGCCACGGAGCCGGTGGCCACCACGACCGCGGAGCCGCCGCTCGACCCGCCCGGCGTGCACGCTGGATCCCACGGATTGCGGACCGGCCCGTAGTGGGGGTTCTCGCTCGTGACCCCGTCGGCCAGCTCGTGCATGTTGGTGCGCCCCACCACCACCGCACCCGCGACGCGCAGGCGGGCCACGGCCGGGGCGTCGCGGGGGGGGATCCGGTCGACGTAGGCCAGGCAGCCCCCGGTGCACGCCACACCCGCCTCGTCGAGGTTGTCCTTGAGCGCGACGGGGATCCCGTGCAGGGGGCCCGGGGTGCGGCCCGAGGTGCGCGCGGTGTCGAGCGCCCTGGCCGAGGTGACGGCGACATCGCGATAGACGCGGATCCAGGGGTTCAGGAGTGGCTGCTCGTTGGCCACCGCCACGAGGGTCGCCTTCACGACCTCGGCCGCCGTGGTCTGGCCCGTACGGAGTCGGGCGGCCAGGACGGGGAGGTCCTCGATCATGGCCGTCATGTACCCCGGCCGGAGGGGCCGGAGCACCCCCCGGCCCCAATCCTGGTGGACACCGGTTGGCCGGGGTAGGCCGATCGAGACAGCCGCCAAGGGGTGCCCGCCATGCGTCCCAGCGTCCTTCTGCTCGGCCTGTTCGCCTTCCCCTCCTGCGAACGTCTCAATGCCCTCGCGGAGGGCCTTTCGGGGCCCGGCGCGGGGGCACCGGCCCGCCCGGCCGTGGAGGTCCCCATGCTGCGCTTCCGCACCGCGAGCATCGTCGACCGGGAGGGGACGGGCATCGAGGCCTTCCACGTGCTCGTGCCCACGGACTGGCAGATCGAGGGGGGCGTGCGCTGGGTGCTCGATCGGCCCAGCGCCCCGGCCGACGCCGGGTTCCGGGCCACGAGCCCCGACGGGAGCGAGGTCTTCGAGCTCTTCCCGAACCAGAACTTCGTCTGGACCGACAACCTCATGACCCGGTCGCTGTTCCCGGTGGGCTCTCGCTACTTCGGGGCCGAGGTCCGCCCGCCGGAGCACGTGCTGCAGGCCCTCGAGGACGTCGTCCTCGCGCGCTTCCGACCGGGGCTCGCCGACCTCGCGGTGCTCACGCGGGAGGAGGTCCCGGCGTTCGGGCAGGCCGTGGCCGCGTCCCAGACGTTCGAACCCGGCGCCACCAAGGGAGCCACGGGCGCCAAGACCCGGATCGCCTACACGCTGGGAGGCACCCCCGTGGAGGAGGAGATCTGGGCCGCCGTGGAGGTGGTCTCGTTCACGCTGCCGGGCGGCTTCGGACCGACCACGACCACGCTGTGGACGGCGAGCCACGTCTTCGCGTGCCGGGCCCCGCGGGGCCGGCTCGACGCGGACGCCCGCCTGTTCCAGACCATCGCGTCGTCCATCCGGGTGAACCCGGTCTGGTTCAACAAGTACGTGCAGCTCATCGAGACGCTCGCCCAGCGGCAGATCCAGCACATCCGCGCCATCGGCGAGCTGAGCCGCATGCTGGCCCAGACCAGCGACGAGATCAGCGCCCAGCGGATGGCGACCTGGGAGGCCGACCAGGCCGCCCGGGATCGCTCGGCCGACGCCTTCAGCCAGTACATGCGCGGGGTGGACGCGTACCACGACCCCAACACGGGCGGGACCGTCGAGCTCCCCTCCGGCTACGCCCAGGCGTGGAGCAACCCCCTCGGCGAGTACGTGCTGACCGAGAGCCTCGACGCCAACCCGAACGTCGGGTCCAACCTGCACTGGACGCCGCTGACGCCGGCGAACCCGTAGCGGGAGGACGGCGTTCAGCGGCGCGCGACGAGGCGCGGAAGGTAGAAGCGCCGTTGGAAGGTCGGATTGCCCTCGGCGGCCAGGAGGGCGGCGCACCGGTCGGCCTCCTCCACGATCCGCTGCTCGAACCAGCACAGCAGCCCCGAGACCTCGCCGACCGAGCCGGTCATGGCGTGGTTCACACAGCCGCACCAGTGCATGCAGCGGGGCAGAAGCGCGCAGCCCTCGCATCCCTCGAGCACCGCGTCCTTGGCCGCCACGAGCGCGTCCCGCCGCGCCACGTCCACCCCCCGCCAGACGTCGCCGATCACGACGTCGTCGCGGTCGTCCTGCCCCACCAGCCGGTCGCAGGGGTAGAGGCGACCGGTGGGCGAGACCGCCACCTCCCGGCAGCCGAAGTCGCACCGGTCCGCGCAGGTGAAGCCGCCCTTCACCCAGGTCACGATCTTGGAATCCAGCAGGTTGAGCGAGAAGATCCGTCCGGCCCGGTAGGCCGCGACGTAGCGTTCGCCCAGGCGGCCGAGGGCCGACGTGAACCGATCCCGGGCCGCCTCGTCCCAGTCCGCCTCGTAGTTGAGGTTCATGGAGAGGTTGCGGGCACCGAGGTCGAGGAGCGCGTCGAGGGACTCCGCCAGGCGGTCCACGTTCGCCGGATCCACCACGGCGATGACCTTGGTGCCCGGCCGGGCCGCGAGGAGCGGCCGGACGTGGCGGACCACCCGCGCCCAGGAGGGCCCGCCCCGGGCGGTGCGGCGGGTGGCGTCGTGGGCGATCGCGTCGCCGTCCACGCTCACCGCCACGAAGACCTCCCGGCGCAGGAGCTCGTCCCGCCGGGCCCGGTCGAGGAGGGTGCCGTTGGTGACGAGCACGTGCTCGACGGCGCTACCCCGCCGCCGGGCCTCGGCGGCGGCGTGGTCCAGGCAGGCGAGGACGAGGTCCCACCTCAGCAGCGGCTCGCCCCCGAAGAAGGACACGCGGCACGGGCCCGGGCCGTCGAACGCGAGCGCGATGCCGCGCTCCGCCACCTCCCAGGGCATGGTGCGTCGGAACGTCCGCCCGTTGTAGCAGTAGGTGCAGCGCAGGTTGCAGGCGTGGTCGAGGAAGAGGGTGACCCGCACCGCCGGCCCCTACCGGGCCACGCCCATGTCCCCGTCGATGTCGCCCTCGTCGGTGTAGGTCTCGACGACGAGCACGACGGCCGCGACCCGGTCCGGCGACAGCCCCGCGGCCGCGGCGATCGTCGCGCGCAGCGCGGCCTGGACGGGGGCGAGGTCCTGGCCGGGCTCGTACGTGGTGACCGGGGCGGCGAGCAGGGCCTCGTCGACCGCCGCCAGCACGGCCACCCCGGCCGTGGCCAGCACCTCGGCCGCGGGGCCGGTTTCGGCGAGCACCTCGAGGTGGTAGTCGATCTCGCCCCAGGGCTCGGCGAAGACGAGGTGGCGGGGGCCCTCGCCCGGGAGCCGGACGAGCGTCTCCACCGCGGTGTCGGAGACATCGCCGGGGATCCGCCCGGTGTCGGCGGTGTCGGGCGGCTCGGTCGGGGCGGGCATGTCGCCCTCGACGTGCCAGGGGAACAGGCACCCCGTCGTGGCGATGGCGCCCGCGAGCAGGCCGATCCCCGCCACGCGGCGGGATGTGAGGAACGCCTCGAGGTTCGGATAGCGCGCGCCGTGGTAGGCGTGCCGGGGCTGACGCTTCATGTACCGCTCCGCCGTGCCACCTGGACCATCATGGTCCGGAACTCGGCGGCTCGCAACCGCTGGGGTCCCTCCACCCGGTGGGATCCCGGTACTCGGTGGTGAAGGCGTCGCGCTCCACCACGAACGCGATGCCCGTGTGGGAGCCGTCGGGGCAGAAGCCCGCGTGGGGGGCGGTGACGAGGACCGGGCGGAGCGGCTCGAGGGCCAGCTCGCATACGCCGCCCACGCCGTCGGCCAGGAGGAGAGTGACGCGGCCCTGGACCAGCAGGAACAGCTCCGGCCCGTCGTGGCGCTCGAGCTCGGGGCACTCGGCGGCCGAGGCGGCCGCCGGGCTGAAGGCGCCCGCGCGCCACCGGCCCGTGTCGCCGCACAGGACCGCCCACACCCGGCCCGGCTCGATCGCCAGCGGCCGGTCGGGGGGAACCTCGGGGAACGACGGGGGGCAGACGGTGACGGTCCGCACGGCGGCTCCCTGGAGGGGCCCGGAGACGGCGATCCCCCGCGGGGCACGGGGCCCTGCGGGGGATCGGGTGCCCTCGGAGGGTCAGATCTTCGCGGGCTTGGTGCCCACCTTCATCATGGGCTTCTGGGGCTCCTTGCCGCCGGTCTTCATCACGGGCTTCTCGTCCGCGGCAGCGGGGGCCGGGGCCGGGGGCGGGGGAAGCGCCGCGGTGGCGGACACCTCGACGTCCACGGACTTGGTCTGGGCGCCGGAAACGGCGGTCACGGTGACCTTGCCGGCGGAGACGGCGGTGACCTTGCCGTCCACCACGGTGAGGATCTCGGGGTTCGAGGAGGTCCAGGTGATCGCCTGGTTGGGAACGGCCTCGCCATCGGCCTTGACCTCGGCGAGGGCGTCGACGGCCTGACCGACCGCGAGCACCTGGCCGGCCTCGAGACCGGTGACGGCGATCTCATCGGGCAGTGCCACGACGAGCTCGTACTTGTTGGTGACCGCGCCCACCGTGGCCTTCACGGTGGCCTTGCCCTCGCCCACGATGGCGATGGACTTGCCGTCGGCGTTCAGCTTCGCGACCTCGGGGGGGAGAACCTCCCACTTGATCTGCGGAGGCGGCTCGATGACGGTCTTGTCCGCCGCAAGGACCTTCGCGGTCGGGATGGCCACCTGCTCGAGGCTGTGGACCTTGACGATCGGTTCGGTCTGGAGGTCGATGGAGGAAGGCGTGGGCCCGCAGCCGATGAGGAGCGGGATCAGAAGAGCATACATCTCAATTACCTTTTTCGCAGGGAATCTCACCCCGCATGGGACAGGCACCCGCTGTCCCTCGCGCTCGTCCCGGCAACAGGCCGGGTGAGACGCGGCCGGAGCATAACGCCCTGGCAAATCCCGTCAACCCCGCTCTCTCGCCGATCGGCGGCATTCGCCCGAACTATGCCGCCTTTCACGCGGGAACCCCGATGCCGAAGCGGACTTCCCGTGGTCCGGGACCGGGGCGCCTCCCCGGGAGCGGCGCCGGGTCCGGACCGTAGGGAGGGGCGCCCGGCGCGCGCCTGGAGTAGAATCGGGATCGTGCGGACCCTCCTCCCCGTCCTCCTCGCGCTCGCCGCGTGCGAGCCGTCCGACCCGGCCGCCGACCTCGACCGGGACGGCGACGGCTTCACCCCCGCCGAGGGTGACTGCGACGACGACGAGTCCTCGGCCCACCCGGGCGGCACCGAGATCTGGTACGACGGGATCGACCAGGACTGCGACGGCAACGACAGCGACCAGGATCTCGACGGCTACGGCGTCCCGGATGACTGCGACGACACCGATCCTGCGGTGCACCCCGACGCGCTCGAGGTCTGCAACGGGATCGACGACGACTGCGACCTCTCCACGGACGGCGCCGACGCCCGGGAGGCGTCGCCGTGGTACCCCGACCTCGACGGCGACGGGTACGGGGACACCGCCGCCATGGTCCGGGCCTGCGAGGCCCCCGAGGGATGCATCGCCCTGTCCGGCGACTGCGACGACACCGACCCCTCCGAGCACCCGTACGCCGACGAGTGGTGCGACGGCGACGACGACGACTGCGACGGCCAGGTGGACGAGCCGCACTCGGAGGACGCCGCCCTCTGGTACGCCGACGCCGACGCCGACGGGTACGGGACGGAGGACGATTTCCTCTGGGGCTGCCCCCCGGCCTCCGGGTACGCCGCGACCTACGGCGACTGCAACGACGCGGACGCGAGCGTCCATCCGAGCGCCGCGGAGGTCCTCGACCTGCGCGACCAGGACTGCGACGAGCTCGTGGACGAGGACTTCCTCTCCGCCGGGGACCTCGTGATCACCGAGATCATGAACTTCCCCACGCTCGCGGGCACCTGCAGCTGCTCCCTGCACAACGCCGACTGGTTCGAGATCTGGAACGGCCGCCCCGACCCCGTCCGCCTCGACGGATTCACCGTGACCGACGAGGCCGGCCACGACTTCCGCATCTCGCCCGAGGCCCACCTGGTGGCGGAGCCCGGCGGCTACGTCGTGCTCTGCAACCACGCCGAGTACTTCGCCTCCACCCTCGAGTGCGACTACGAGTGGAGCGACCTCTTCTGGGAGGACGCGTACTTCGACCTCGACTTCGTGCTGGACGTGGGTGACGGTCTCGTGCGCGTCGCGGCCGGTGACCTCGTGGTGGACGTGGTGGACTGGGAGTCCTACGCCGTGCCCGACGAGCACGGGCACCGCTGGCCCACCACCTCGGGCCACGCCATGCAGCTGGATCCGCGTGTCTACTACGCCGCCTCCAACGACGACGCCGAGTGGTGGTGTGCCGCGTCGGACGACACCACCTACGGCGACGACGACCTCGACCACTACCCGAACTACGGCACACCCGGCGCCGAGAACACGGAGTGCTTCTAGGGCGGCGCTCCTACAGGCCGATCACCTTGGTCGCCGCGCCCAGCACGCGCACGATGGCGTCCATGTTCGAGGGCGCGCAGGGGATCGGCGCGAGGCCATAGTGGTCAAGGCAGGTGCCGCAGGGGTGGAGGTCCACGCCGGCCTCGTGGAGGGCGGTCAGCTCGGCGATGACGGGCGATCCCTCGGCCACGAGGCGGACGGCGTCGTTCATGAACACGATGGCGTCGAGGTCGCCAAAGGCATGGCCGCGGGCCAGGAAGGCCCCGAGGAGGCGCCGACCGAGGACGGGGTCGCCCTGTCCGAGGGTGTCGCGGGTGAGGAGGAGGACGGTCTTCACGAGGCACCTCGGACGGCGGGCTGGCCACCTAACGCCCCGATGGAGGCGGGCCACCGCGCGGCCGGGGAGCCCGCGGGATAGCGGGACCGGGCGAGGTGGAGCCGTGCGCCAGGATCTCGACACGCTGCTGTTCCAGGTGAAGGACGACGACCTCCCCGTTCGGCTCGGCGAGGCCGTGCTGAGGGTGCTGCCCGGCGCGCCGATCCTGCCCCGGTGGCGGAGCGTCGAGGACGCGGTGCGGGCGGTCGAGCCCGCGGCCGGCCCCGAGGTGGTGGCCCGCGCTCGGGCCCTGGCCGAACGGCCCGGGCCCCAGGCCGCCCTGCGCCTCGTGGAGGAGATGGAGGGCGGCAGCGCCTGGAAGGCCGTGCTCCGCGCGATCCGTGCGCGCCTCCTCGGGGGGTCGGGCACGGGGGAGGGCCGCTCCCTCGAGGAGCGGCAGGGGCAGGACGCCGCCCGCAAACTCGTGGCGCTCACCGCCGCCTGCGACGTCCTGCTGTGCGCCGAACCCGCGAACCTCGTGCCCGCGCTCCGGGACCACGCAGCCGGCCGCTCGCTCCTCGCCTGGTTCGGCGCGGTGGAGATCGCGCTCCCCTTCGCGGACGACCCCCTGCCCGGGCTCGTCCCCAGGCTGCTCGAGCAGCACGGGGCCGATGGGGTCCGGGCGGTGGACGCCGCCCTCGGCGCCGGCGAGGGGGTGCGTGCGTCGGGGCTGGCGCCCCTCGTCGCCGCGGCCGTGGAGGCCTCGGCCCACGACGCGCTCAGCCGCCTCGACACCATCGGCGGCGCCATCCTGTCCCGCCTGCCCGGGGCGAAGCGCCTCATCGACGTGGCGGGGGACGTGGCGGCCGAGGGCATCGACGCCGTCCCCGTCTACGGCATGCTGCTGCCCGCCCTCGTGGCCGAGGTCTGCGCACGCTGGGCCCTGGCCGGCGTCGATCCGTGGGCCGAGCCGCCCCCCGTGGCCCCGCCCGAGCCGACCGAGCCCACGGAGCCGCTCCCGCCGTCGGTCCCGGTGCCGGTGCCACCGCCACCCCAGGCGCCGCCGTTCTCGAAGCCCCCCCAGGCGCCACCGCCGCTTCAGGCGCCACCGCCGTCGCTGGGGGCACCCCAGGCGCCACCCCCGATCCGGGCGTCACCTCAGGCGCCACCGCCGCTTCAGGCGCCACCGCCGTCGCTGGGGGCACCCCAGGCGCCACCCCCGATCCGGGCGTCACCTCAGGCGCCACCGCCGCAGGCGCCGCGGTTCTCGACGCCGCCGCCGCCTCAGGCGCCACCGCCGCAGGCGCCGCGGTTCTCGACGCCG
>JBFYZZ010000279.1:0-14241 GCA_041309225.1 Deltaproteobacteria bacterium
CGGCGGGCCCGATCCGCCCGGGCGGCGAGATCGCCGGAGGCGACGTGGACGCGGCCGTCATCGCCGATGTCCGCGAGCCCCGAGGCCGCCAGCCGGCCGAGCGCCTCGTCCCGGACCTCCCAGGCCTGGACGGCAGTCCCGAGGGTGGCCGCCAGGGTGGTGCCGAGGATGTCCTCGCTGCGGCCGATCCGCGCGTGGACGAGCATCTCGCGCTCGGCGTCCTCGCAGAGGATGCCCCCGACCGAGGGACCGGTGCGGAAGCGCCCGCCGCCGAAGATCCCGCCCGCCTCCTCGTGGGCCTCGCGGCAGGCCGCCTCGCGCGCCTGGCACCGCGCCAGACCGGCCTGGAACTCCGGGCCCACGCGCTGGAGCAGATCGCCCGGGGCGCCGCCCTCCGGGGAGAGGACGAGGGAGGCCGAGCCGGCGGGCACGGGCACGGCGGATGCCGCCGGATCCGGGGACGGTCGGGGCTCCCACCCGATCCCGCCCGCCTCCTCGCCCGCCCGGACGTCGGCCTCGGGGAGGGATCCGGCCCCGGAGCGGATCCGCTCGAGCACGGCCGCGTTGCCGATCCGGTCCTGGAGCGCGAGGGGGCCGCCCTCGCGCTCCGGCCTCCGGCGGCGGGGGGATCGGGCCTCTGGGACGGGACGGGATCGGGCCTCGGGACCCTGGGGAGCGACGGCGCGACGGCGGATGGACATGACGGCCTCCTGCCCACCCGTCATCGCCAGGATCGTGCCAGCCGCACGACCCGATCCGAGCATTCTTCCATGCGCCTCGAAGGCTGGTTTTTCGAGTCGGCCCCTCAGCCGCCCCAGACGTGGGGGTGTCGGTGGGTGTCGAAATCCGACACTTCGTTCGACACCCCCCGGGCGAGCCTAGTGGAAATCCCGGCTCCGAGCCGCGACCGCGGGGACGTCGGGCAGGGGGCGCACGCGGTGGGCCACCACGGAGAGGGCCTCGGCCTCGCGCTGGAGGCGGCCCGTGACCTCGAGGAGCGGCTCGAGGCGCAGCACGCGCCGTTCGCGCTCGTAGAGGCGCGGCCACACGACCACGTTGACCTGCCCGGTCTCGTCCTCGAGGGTGAGGAAGAGCACGCCCGACGCGGTGCCCGGCCGCTGGCGGCAGGAGACGAGGCCCGCCACCCGGACCACGCTGCCCGGCTCGACGGCGAGGAGATCGGCGGCGGCGAGCACCCCCCGACGGCGCAACCGATCGCGCCGCAGGCCCACCGGGTGGTGGGCGAGCGAGAGGCCGGTGGCCCCGAAGTCGGCCTCCATCTCCTCCTCGGACGTGGCCACGGGGAGGGGCGGGCGCTCGTCGGCGCGGGAGAGTCCGGCGAAGAGGGGGGTGTCCCACAGGCCCTCCACGGCCCAGCGCGCCTCGCGCCGGCCGAGCCCCAGGGCCCGGAAGGCATCGGCGCGGGCGAGCGCCGAGAGGGCGCCGCGATCGAGCCGGGTGCGGGCGGCGAGGTCGGGGAGCGAACGGAAGGGGGCCTCGGCCCGGGTGGCCTCGAGCCGGCGCGCGTCCTCCTCGCCGAGGCCCTGCACGAGCCTCAAGCCCAGCCGGATCGCGGGGCCGCCCGAGATCGTGGGCTCGAGGGTGCAGTCCCACGCGGAGGCGCGCACCGAGGCCGGCCGGACCTCCACGCCGTGGCGCCGGACGTCGGCCACGAGGCTGCGCGGCGTGTAGAAGCCCATGGGCTGGGCGTTGAGCAGCGCCGCCGTGAAGGCCGCGGGGTAGCGCAGCTTGAGCCAGGCCGACACGTAGACCAGGAGTGCGAAGGACGCGGCGTGGGACTCGGGGAAGCCGTACTCGGCGAACCCCTGGATCTGGCGCTCGATCTGGTCGGCGTACTCCCCCGCGAGGCCGTGCGCGATCAGGCCCTCGCGCAGCCTCCCCGCGATGGGCCCGAGCGTGCCCTTGCGCCGCCACGCGCTCATGGAGCGCCTGAGCTGGTCGGCCTCGCCCGCCGTGAACCCCGCCACGGCCATGGCCATGGCCATGACCTGCTCCTGGAAGATGGGGATCCCGAGGGTGCGCTCCAGGATGGGCTCGAGGGCGGGATGCGCGTAGGTGACGGGCTCCTCGCCCCGCCGGCGCCTGAGGTAGGGGTGGACCATGCCGCCCTGGATGGGGCCGGGCCGCACGATCGCCACCTCGATGACGAGGTCGTAGAACGAGCGGGGCCGCAGCCTCGGGAGCATGGACATCTGGGCCCGGCTCTCGATCTGGAACACACCGGTGGTGTCCCCCCGCGAGATCATCTCGTAGACCTCGGGATCCTCGGCGGGCACCGTGGCCAGCGTCCACCGCACGCCGTAGGGCGGGCTCACGGGTTGCCCGCGGCCGGGCGGGGCGGCCCCGGGCGCCCCCGGCGGCGTGGTGAACGGCCGGGCGGCGATGGCCGCGGGGACGTCGGGACCGACGGCGGAAGGCGGGACCGCGGCCGCCCAGGGCAGGCCGAGCGGCCCCCGCCCGCAGGGGCCGCGGGCCACGAGGTCGAAGGCCTTGCGGATGGCGGTGAGCATGCCCAGCGAGAGGAGGTCCACCTTGACGAACCCGACGGCGTCGATGTCGTCCTTGTCCCACTGGATGACCGTGCGGCCCTCCATGGTGGCCGGCTCCACGGGCACGCGGGCGACGAGGTCGTCGTCCGTGAGCACGAAGCCCCCCACGTGGATGCCGACGTGCCGCGGGAAGCGGCGGATCTCGCCCGCCAGCTCCACGGTGAGCCGCACGCGGCGGTCGGCCGGATCGAGGCCCGCGGCGGCCAGCTCCGCCTCGCCGAAGGGGTCGCGACCCCAGGGGTCGGCCAGGCGGGCCAGCGCGTCCACCTGGTCGAGGGAGAGGCCCAGGACCTTGCCGACGTCGCGGAGCGCCGAGCGGTAGCGCCACGCCACGACCTCGTCGACCATGGCGGCGCGGTGCCGGCCGTACTTCCCGTACAGGTACTGCACCACCTCCTCGCGGCGCTCGTGCTCGAAGTCGACGTCGATGTCGGGGGGCTCGCCGCGCTCGGGCGAGAGGAACCTCTCGAAGAGCAGGTGCGAGCGGGCGGGATCGACGGAGGTGACGCCGAGCGCGTAGCAGACGGCGCTGTTGGCGGCCGACCCCCGGCCCTGGCACAGGATGCCGCGGGACCGGGCGAAGGTGACGGCGTCGTGGACCGTGAGGAAGTAGGCCGGGAAGCCGAGCTGCTCGATGATGGCGAGTTCGTGCTCCACCTGCCGCCGCACGGTGTCGGGCGCCCCGTCGGGGTAGCGATCCCCAAGCCCCTCCGCCACGAGGTGGCGGAGCCAGGACGCGGGCGTGTGCCCCGGGGGGACGACCTCCCGGGGGTAGACGTAGTCGAGCTCGTCGAGGGTGAAGGTGCAGGAGCCGAGGATCTCGCCCGCGCGGGCCGCGGCGGCGCGGATCGCGGCGGGCGCCACGCCCGCCGCGGGGGCCACCTCGAGGAGCAGCGCCTCGACGTCGGCGCGAAGGTAGCGTTCGGCGTTGGGCGCGAGCGCCCGGCCCGCGCGGTCGAGCGTGGTGCGGCGCCGGATGCAGGTGAGCACGTCGAGCAGGCGCTTGCGCTCGGGGACGTGCATCCGGGCGTCGGCCGAGGCCACGAGCGGGAGGCCCGCCTGGCGGGCGGTCCCGGCCGCACGGGCGAGGACCGCCGCATCGGAGGCGAGGAGGTCCCGAGCGACGGCGAGGGAGGCGTGCTCTCCGAACGCCTCGCGCACCGCGGCCGCGGGCTCGGGCGCCCAGGGCCCGCACAGCACCGCGTGGAGCCCCCCGGCCTGCCCGAGCAGGGCTTCGAGCGGGAGGGAGGACGTGCCCTTGGGGCGATCCCGGCGGCCCTCGGTGAGGAGGCGACAGAGGTTCGCCCAGCCGGTGCGGTCGCGAGCGAGGAGCACCGCGCCCGGGGTGCCGGCGACCGTGACGCGGGCGCCCACGACCAGGTGGAGCCCCACGCCCCTCGCCGCGCGATGGGCCCGGACGAGGCCGTAGACGGCGTCGCGGTCGGCGATCGCGAGGGCGTCGAGCCCGAGCGCCGCGGCGCGGTCCACCAGCTCCTCGGGCTGGGAGGCGCCCTCGAGGAGGGAGAAGCAGGAGCGGCACAGGACCTCGGCAGGCACGTTCGACGGGTCTCGGATCCGGATTGAACATATGTTCATGTCCGGATCCGTGCAACCCTGCAGGCGCCGCCCGTTCACCTGCCGAGGAGATCGACCTCCTCCCCTGCCGAGAGACCGCTCGAGCCCGCCCCCACGAACGTGGCCCGGCCGTCGCAGGCTTCGTGGAAGTGGACGGTGCCGACGTCGACCCCGACGTCGGTGGCGCTCCCCCGGACGGCTTCGATGCCGGCGGTGCCCGAGATCGGGTTCAGGCGGCACGACGGCGTGGTGACCGCGAGGGCCAGGCCCGACTCGATCACGGCGGTGACCGCCGGTCCGCCGGCCACCCACTGGCGGGCGCCCTGCAGCGTCCAGGCATCGTCCCCCAGGTCCGAGGGGGTCGCCCCCGTGTCCACCGCCACCACCCAGGCGCCCTGCACGACCTCGGCGGCCGCGCCGTCGACCGTGATGTCGGTGTCGGCCCACGCGACCAGGAGGCCGCCCGTGCGCGGCGTCACCGTGGCGGCCCCCACCTCCTCGAGGACGGGCGGGCGGGCGTCCACGGCGAGGTCGTCGAACACCGCAGCGAAGAGGAGCGCGTCGGGCGACACCTCCAGGGCGGTGACGAGCGCCTCCCCGGAGGGGACGGCCCCGAGCGCTGGCGAGCAGCCGATCCCCGGGGCGAGGGTCCAGACCCCGGGGGCCTCCGCCCGGATGCACGGCCCCTCCACCCCACCGGCCGCCGCCCAGGCCAGCGTGCCGGCCCAGGCGATCGGGGACGCGGCGCGGATCAGCGCGTCCACCGAGCCGATGTCCGGAGGGGCACAGGCGGCGAGGAGGAGGAGGGCCGCCGGAACGGGGTGTCGCATGGCCCCAGGATAGCCCGGGCCGGGCCACGCGCGGTATGCTGGCCCCCCCGTTCCCAGGAGGTCCCCGTGGAGTGGCGCCCCGTACCCCCCGCCACCGTCGCCCTCTTCGAGCGCCTCCTGCCCGCCCATCCCGACGTGCGACGCCGGCCCATGTTCGGCTGCCCGTGCGCGTTCGCCCACGGCCACATGTTCCTCGGCACCCACCAGGACACGCTGCTGCTGCGCCTCGCGGCGGCCGATCGTGAGGCCTTCCTCGCGCTGCCCGACGCGGCGCCCTTCACGCCGGTCCCGGGTCGCACCATGCGGGAGTATGCCGTGGCGACCGGCAGCCTCGCCGCCGACCCGGAGGCGCTGGCCCCCTGGGTGGCGCGCAGCCTCGCCTACGCCCTCTCCCTGCCCGAGAAGACCCGCCGGCGGCGCTGACCGCCCGGAGACGCCATGCCCGACACCCCCGCCTTCCAGGACCTCTACCCGGACGACGTCGCCGCCTGCTACGGGTGCGGCCGCCTGAACCCGCACGGCCACCACATCCGCTCCTTCTGGGACGGCGACGAGACCGTCTGCACGTTCACGCCCGAGCCGTACCACACCGCCATCCCCGGCTTCGTCTACGGCGGGCTCATCGCCTCGCTCATCGACTGCCACTCCACCGGCACGGCGGCGGCGGCGGCAGCGCGAGCCGAGGGTCGCCCGCTCGACGGCGATCCGCCCTACCGGTTCGTCACGGCCTCCCTCCACGTGGACTACCTGCGCCCCACGCCCCTCGGGCCGCCCCTCACCGTGCGGGGTCGGGTCAGGGAGATCCGCGGGCGCAAGGTGATCGTGGAGGCCACGCTCTCGGCCGGGGGCGAGGTGTGCGCCCGGGGCGAGGTGGTCGCGGTGCGCATGCCCGACACCTTCCGTCCGCGGCCGCCAGGCGAGGCCCCGGCCTGCTGATCCCCCGGGTCGGCGTACGGCCCAGGCAGCGAGGAGCCGGGCGGGTCGGATGTACCCAGGGACCGCAAGGGCGGCCTAGGGCACCCCCGGCTCGAGCACCACCCAGGACCGCGCGCGCAGCACCCGCCGGAACCCGGGGGGCTGCCGCCCGTGGAGGGGCACGAGGCCCGGCTGGTCGCGGGCGGTGCGGCCGGCCTCCAGCGCCACGCACCGCATGCCGGTGCGCTCCATGACGACGGCGAGGTCGGCCGGGCCGAGGCCGCGCGCGTCGGGGGCGATGGACCGGAGCGAGGCGGCTGCCTCCACCCACCCGTCGCGCCGGGCGTGAAACCACGGGGAGTTGGACACGAACGGCCCCTCGAGCCGGCCGGCCTCGCGGGCGATCGCGGCCACCGCCACGGCCTCCGGCGTGGGCGCGCGTGCTTCCGGGGCCGCCCGGACGGCCAGGATCACGCCTGCGATCCCGAGCAGCACCGCTCCTCCCCGCGCCGTCGGCTGCGCGAGGCGGGCGGTGGCGGGCGCGAGCGCGAGGAGGGCCGCCAGCCCCGCCGGGAGGAAGGCGACCCCGAGCAGCACGGCCACGTGCGCCGGGAGCACGAGGCGGGGGTTGGAGAACAGGAGACCCAGACCCGCCAGGTGGAGGACGGCCAGCCCGGCGAGCAGCGCCGCCCGCCGGTCCCTCGTGATCAGCCCCACCGCGAGGCCCGCCACGCCGAGAATCCCCGCCGGGCCGCCCGCGGCCAGGCCGAGCGCCCGCGCGAAGCCGCCGGGCCAGCGCCGGAGCGTGTCGAGCGCCCACGGCGAGGCGTGGTGTCCCACGGCGATGGCCAGGTTGCCCCGCTGGTCGGGCAGGGGGGAGGCCCCCGCGATCCAGGCCCCCACGACGTGGGGCGCGATCCCCACCCCGACGCCGGCCAGCGCCGCCCACCGCCGCGGGGCGGCGAGGAGCACGAGGAGCGGCACGGGGAGGGCCGTGTAGCGCACGAGGCAGGCCGCCCCGGCCACCCCCCCGGCCAGGAGCGAGCACCGCCACGCGACTGCGGGGTCCGGCGCCTCGCGGGCCCGGGCGGCCAGGAGGAGCGCGGTCACGGAGAGGGCGGTGGCGGGCAGGTCGGTCCCCTCGAGCACGCCGGAGGCCAGCACCGTGCCGGAGCCGAGGATCCAGAGCGCGGCGCCGAGGCCGAGGGAACGGGCGACCACCCCGGCCAGGAGCGCGCCGGACAGGACCCCGAGGACCTCCCCGGCGAGCACGACGTCCCCGAGGATCGCCCGGCCCGCCGCCAGGAGCGCGGGGTAGCCCACCGGATAGAGCGGATGCATCCAGGCCAGCGGGTCGCCCAGCTGGCGGGCCCGGTCCGCGAAGCCGACGAAGTCCACGAAGGAGATGCCCGGACGGCCCGAGGTGCACCAGCCCAGGAGGCCGGCGGTCGCGAGCGCGGCGACGGCCGCCCGTCCCCACCCGGACCACCACCCTCCGGCGGGTGGGAGAGGACGTCCGGGCACGGCCGCACCCCGCCCGCGTCAGCGGTATTCGGGGAGGTCCTGGCCACGGACGAAGGCCAGGAGATCCGCGTAGAGATCGCCGATGAAGGCCGCCACCTCGTCCTCGCCGGTGGTGGCCGCGTCGAGCCGCTCCTCGAACTCGACGCCGGTGGTCCCGTCGTCCTGGCCGAGGAGCACGACCGATCCGATCATCAGGTCGATGAGGGAGCTCCCCTCGACCTTCTCGAAACGGATGCCCACGACCTCGGGGGCCTCCCGCTCGCCTTCGACCACCCCCTGGTCCCAGCGGATGTCGAACTCGAGGGTGACGAGATCCACCACCGTGTTGTGGGCCACGATGGCCACGTCGTAGACCGGTTCCTCCTCGTCGCAGGACCACTCGGTCACCCGTCGCTGGTCCACCAGCACGGTGCAGACCTCGAAGGCCGCCCAGACCCGGGCGGGACGGGCATGGATCCAGGCCCGGGCGTGCCCCCAGGCCCCGAGGTCGTCCTCGCCCGTGACCAGGTGGAGGATCTCCGGGTGCTCATCGTCACCGTCGGGTTCCGGCCAGTCCGCGGCGTTGTCCTCGATCGGGGCCAGCCCGGGCGGGAACACCGGCGGATCGTCCCCGAGGAGCGAGCAGCCGGGCGCGGAGACGGCGAGCAGGGCGAGGAGGGAGCGCATGGGTCGGGCGGGCTGTCCCGGAGGCTATCCGGACCCTCCCGGCTCGGCACCCGGGCTCACGGGTAGGGCGTGGGGAGTACCGCCTCGATGGCGTCCGTGTCGATACCCTCGTCGCGCGCGATCACCTCGGCCCCGGGACCGATGAGGTACGCCGAGGGGTGCCGGCGGTCCACGTCGTAGGCACCCGTGGCCCGGAACCGGCCGTCGGCCACCACGGGGAAGGTCATGTCGTAGTAATCGGCCCAGGCGGCGAGGTCCGCGGTGTCGGGCTCGGACCGGCTGGTGTCCTCGGCGTAGGCGGCGATGATGATGAACCCGTAGGGCTCGTACTCCTCGTAGATGCTCTGGAGGCTCACGGCCACCGACTGGCAGGCGCCTCACCAGAAGTGACCGGTGGTGATGAGCACCGCCCGATCGCAGAAGTCGTGGAGGTGGACCGTGTCGCCGTACTGGTCGAGCAGCGCGAAGTCCGGGGCGATGGCGCCCACCGTGTACCCGGTGGACGTGATGTCGTCCCGGCAGGCGCCCATGGCCCATCCACCCGTGTAGGGGCGGTCGGCGGCGTCGAGGGGATCGGTGTAGCCGGACACCTCGTCCCCGTCGTCGTACCCGTCGGCGTCGCTGTCGGGCTCCAGCGGATCCGTGCCGTGCGAGGATACCTCGTCACCGTCCGAGAGCCCGTCGTCGTCGGAGTCGACGTCCTCGGGATCGGTGCCCAGCAGCGCCTCCTCGTCGTCGGTGAGCCCGTCCTCGTCCGAATCGGGATCGGGCTCCTCGCCGGTGTCCACGTCGGCGTCGGCGTCGGCGTCGGCATCCGCGTCGGCGTCGGCGTCGGCATCCGCGTCGGCATCCGTGTCCGCGTCGGTGTCGGCGTCGGTGTCGGCGTCGGTGTCGGCGTCGGTGTCGGCGTCGGTGTCGGCGTCGGTGTCGGCGTCGGTGTCGGCGTCGGTGTCGGTGTCGGCGTCGGTGTCGGCGTCGGTGTCGGTGTCGGCGTCCGCATCGGCGTCCGCATCGGCGTCCGCGTTCGCCGTATCGTCCGTGGACTCGGGGGCGCAGGCGGCCAGGAACCAGAGGGCGAGGGGAAGGTACGGGGCCACGGGGACTCCAGGGGGCGCCGAGCGCCCGGTGGGGTGCACCCTACCGATGCACGACCCCCCCCGACCGTTTCGTCGTCACTCCGGCTCGGCGACCCCGGTGCCCTCCACGAGCCGGTAGCGGCCGTCCGCGCCGAGTCCGGTGAAGGTCTCGACGGTACCGCCCACCCAGGTGACGGTCACGTCGTCGATCGCGGTGTTGGATCCGAGCCCGAAGTGGAGGGTGCGCGGCTTCTGGGTGTTCGAGAGGCCGTTGCCGTCCTGGGCGATGCGCATCTGGGAGACGCCGCCCGCCGCCAATACGACCCGGGCGCCCGCCGCGTCGCGGCTGCCCGCGGTTCCCTCGAGCACCACGTCCACCCAGTGGTTGTCCTGGCCCACGCGGTTGACGAAGAGGTGCAGGTAGGGGGGGAGGAAGCGATCGCCGACGAAAAGGTCCTCGTCGCCGTCCTCGTCCACGTCGAGCCACACCACGGCCACCGCGTCCTCGACGATCACACCGGCCTCGTACGTGATGTCGGTGAACAGGCCGTCGTCGTTGCGGTAGAGACGGGCGTAGTGGTTGGAGTAGAGCGACGCGATGGCGAGGTCCACGTCCATGTCGTTGTCGAAGTCGGCCCACTGCGCCTGGACGTCGCCCTCGTCGTAGATGAACCCCCGGGCTGCCCGCTCGTTGGTGAACGTGTAGCCGGGCGCGCCCTGGTTCACGACGAACATGCTGGGATCGGCCCAGGGCTGCGTGCGCGGGTGGGACAGGTTGCACATGTAGTAGTCCCAGTCGCCGTCGTTGTCGAAATCGCCCCACTCCCCGCCGTAGGTGTGTCCTCCCGGCCAGTTCGCGTACCCGCTGTCGATCTCGTCGTGGGCCACCCCCACCTCGAGGGCCACGTCCACGAACGTGCCGTCGCACTGGTTCTCCCAGAGCTGATTGTCGTAGAGGTGGTAGTTCCCGACGAAGATGTCGGGGCAGGCGTCGTTGTTGTAGTCGTTCCAGTTGACCCCGTAGACCGAGAAGGCCTTCGGGAGGATCAGCCCGGCGGTGTCCGAGGCGTACTGGAAGGCGCCGTTGCCCCTGCCCTCGTAGTAGCGGTCCTGGACGGCGGGATCGTCGGGGTAGTGCTCGAGCCAGTTGCCGAAGTACAGATCGAGCAGGCCGTCCATGTTGCCGTCGCCGAATCCGCCCGCGGTGGTGGGCTCGATCGCGTCGATCCCCGAGTCGGCCACCCGGCCGAGGACGCCGTTGCCGTCGTTGAGGAGGAAGTAGGAGGACCAATCCTCGTCGGTGGACCGATCGCAGTCGTTGTCGAGGCCGTCGTGGAGCTCGGGTGCGCCCGGGTACACCGTGACGAGGGTGTCGTCGCAGTCGCCGTCCGCGATGGTGACGCCGTCGCCGTCGTGGTCGGAGGTGTCGGTGCCGTCGTCGGCGATCCCGTCGCAGTCGTTGTCGCGCCAGTCCACGTCCTCGTCGTCGCCCGGCTCGATGTCGCCGTCGTTGTCGTTGCAGTCGCCTTCGGCGATGGTGGTGCGGTCGCCGTCCGAGTCGGCGCCGGTGTAGATGGCGGCGAAGGCGTCGGGGTCGCCGTCGTTGTCCACGTCGCCGAAGATGAGCATCGAGGCGGTCCGGGCCTCGCCGAACAGGTCCGTGCCCGGCGGTTCGAAGTGGCCCTGCCCGTCGCCCAGGTAGGGCGTGGGGCCCGCGGCGTAGTTCCAGATGTCCTGGTGGCCGTCGCCGTCGATGTCCACCACCCCGACGGTGCCGGAGGCGTCGCCCGCGAAGGGCTGGGTGTCCGTGACGTCCTCGAACCAGCGGGCGCCCTCGTCCCACTGGCAGAAGAAGTTGCCCGCCAGCTGCATCTTGAAGTTGCCCGCGACCGAGTAGGCCATCTTGTCCTCGGCCATGAGCAGCATGCCCCGCTCGGACTCGTCGCTCGGGTTGCCGACGTAGTAGACGCCGGGGGCGCCATCCTCCGGGTACTGGTGGACGATCATGTAGTGCTGGGTGGGCTCGAGGAAGAGGCCGAGCGAGGAGACGTCGATGTCCTGCCAGTCGCCCGGGCCGGCGCCCTCGGGGATGGCGATCTCGATCGGCTCGATCAGGTTCCAGTCGCCAGCGTCGATGTCGGGCCACTCACCCGGGTACGACCGGCCCCAGGCGCCCATGAACCGGATGCGCGCGTTGCCGGGGCCCGAGGAGAAGGCCATCTGGATGGACGTGACCTGGAAGGGGTGCGTGGCGACCACCTTGTCGGTCTCGACGGTGCCGTCGGTGCGGTAGTCTTCGGCCAGGACCTTGGGGAGGGCGCCGGTGACCTCGCCGAGGATGCCCGGGACGAGGGTGTCCTTCCAGTCGCGGCCCTGGCACCAGCGGTCGAACTCGGGGCCGGGCTCGGGCTCCCCGGGGCCGACGGTGTCGGTGGTGTCCCCGGAGCCGGTGGTGTCGTCGGGCGACTCGCCGCCGTCGCAGGCGGCGAGGGGGAGGAGGACGAGGAACGCGAGGGCGGTCGACGGGTGCATGGGCACCTCCAGCGACGGCCCCTATCGTGCGGGCGCGTCGCGGTCCGCCGTGGACGCGTTTCAGGTGCCCGTGCCGATCCGGTCGCGGCGCAGGAGCGACAGGGTGATCGCGGACGCCATGTCCGGGTTCTCCCGCAGGCGCCGCAGCGAGTAGGCGTACCAGTCCCGACCGTAGGGGACGTAGAGCCGCACGGGCCAGCCCTCGGCGCGAAGATCCTCGAGGAGCGAGCGGACGGGCACGCCGAGGAGGGCCTGGAACTCGACGCGGCCCGGGCCGGCGCCGGCCTCGGCGACGAGCGACCGGAGCCGGTCCACCAGGACGGCGTCGTGGGTGGCGAACTGAACCGAGCCGGACCCGGCCAGGAGCGCGCGCGCGGCCCGGACGAAGGCGTCGCGGATCGCCTGGCGCCCCGTCCAGGCGATGGACGCCGGCTCCTTGTAGATGCCCTTGCACAGCCGCACGGTGGCGCCCTCGGCGGCCAGGACGCCGGCGTCGGCCTCGGTGCGGTGGAGGCGGGCCTGCAGGACCAGACCGACCCGGGGCCAGGTGAGGCGGACGCGCCGCCAGAGGGCCAGCGTGGCGTCGGTGGTGGAGGCATCCTCCATGTCGATGGTGATCTCGACGTCGCGACGGCGGGCCACCGCCAGGAGGTCGGCGAGGGTGCCGGCCGCGCGATCGGGGTCGAGCTTGAGCCCGAAGTGCGTGGGTTTGAGCGAGACGTGGCGCGGGACGTCCGAGGCTGCCACGGCCTCGATCAGCCCGGCGTAGGCGCGGGTCGCCTCGAGCACGTCGTCCCAGCCCGACACGTCCTCCCCCAGCATGTCGAGGGTGGTGAGGTACCCCTCCGCGCGGAGCCGCGCGGCCAGCGAGAGGGCGTCGTCCCGGGTCTCGCCCGCGATGTACCGGCGGGCGACGCGGGCCACGACGGGCCTGGGAACCACGGGCAGGAGGATCTGGACGAGGGCGGCGAAGGGCGAGGTCATGACGGACTCCGGGGCAGCGATCCGCAGGGACCGGAGGAAGTGGACGGACCTCCGTGTCCGGCCGCCCCGAGCGCCGGGCCGTCGAGGCGCCACAGGGTCCAGTCGGTCAGCGGCCGGGCGCCCATGGCCCGGTAGAACGCGTGGG
Organism: Deltaproteobacteria bacterium; assembly: GCA_041309225.1. Classification (GTDB taxonomy): domain Bacteria; phylum Myxococcota_A; class UBA796; order UBA796; family JAFGLY01; genus JAFGLY01. Next base: position 12,818 of record JBFYZZ010000279.1, read on the forward strand.
CCGGCTCGTTCCAGTCGAGGACGGCGCACTCGAGGCGACCGCAGCCGCGTGCGACGGCCCGGGCGGCCACGGCCTGGAAGAGGGCCCGGCCGGCGCCGCAGCCGCGGTGGGCGGGAAGGACGAAGAGGTCCTCGAGGTACAAGCCCGGCCGCCCGCGCCATGTGGAGTAGTTGCGGAAGAACAGGGCGAATCCGACGATGACAGCGTCAATCTCGGCGAGCAGGCACTCGAAGGGCGGATCGGGGGAGGCCAGCTGCGCGGCGAGATCGGCGCCGGTGGCCTCGACCGCGTCCGGTTCCCGCTCGTAGGCGGCCAGGGCGCGCACGAGGGCGAGGACGGTGCCGGCGTCGGCGGGCGTGGCGGAACGGACACGGACGGGCATGGAGGCCCCGGGGGTGCGCGAGGAACGCACTTAGCGCGGCCGGGGGTCAAGGGCCCTGGTCGAAGGCGCCGTACAACAGGGCGTGGCCCCACGCACGACCGAGCCAGATGCGACGGCCGTCGGCGAGGTCGAGGATCCAGCAGTCGCGGTCGAGCGGATCCGCCCACCACTCGCCCGAGAGCCGCTCCCGGGCGACCACGGCGGCCACCTCGCACCAGCGGCCCTCGATCCGGACCCGGCGCGGGGGACCGGCGGCGGGCTCGGCCTCGACGGGGCGAGGCTCGGCGAGCAGCAGGGCGGGCCGTGGCGCGACGAGGTCGAGGCGCCACGCCTCGTGGGGCCAGGTGGGATCGGGGTCGGGCGCGCCCTCCTTGCAGGGCGAAGGCCCGGCCTGCTGGTCGGCGTCCGGGCCGGGAAAGGGCGTGCCTCCGGCGAGCGGCAGGGCGGCCCACGCCGCCTCCGGCCGCCACGTGTCGCGCAGGACGGCCCGGAGGATGGCGTGGGGCCCGAGGGCCTCGGCGAGGCGGGCCACCAGCGCGGGCAGTGGCTCGGCGGCGGCGGCGTGATCGAGGATCCCGCCCTGGAGCCCGCTCCAGGGGGCGGTCTCCTCGGCGTCGAGGGTGGCGGCCACCACCGCGGCCGGGAGTTGCACGCTCTCGAGGCGGCGCCGGAGCAGGCGGGCGAGCAGGTCGGGATCGCGGACCGGCCGGCCGGTACGGAGCACGAAACGGCGGGGCTCCGCCTCCTCGAGCGTGAGGTCGAGCCCGAGGCGCAGCACGCCCCGGCCCGCGGTCTCCAAGGCCTCCGACAGGTCGCGGCAGAGGCCGTGGATCACGAAGTGGAGGGGCTCGAGGGCGTCCACCGGGAAGGGGAGGTCGCGGGCCACGGCGAGGGGGACGCCCTCCCCCGCCGGCGCGGGCGGACGGCGGCCGATCTCGCCCCGGGCGAGCCGATGCATGCGGACGCCCTCGGGGCCCAGGCGGCCGGCCACCGAGGCGGGCGGCAGGGCAGCGAAGGCGCCGAGGGTGCGGATCCCGAGGTC
>JBFYZZ010000280.1:0-11408 GCA_041309225.1 Deltaproteobacteria bacterium
TGCGGCACGCGCGCCCCGGCACGGCCGGGGCGCGCTCGGGGCGGGACGCCCTACCTGCGCTGCCGGCGCCGCAGCACCGCGGCGAGCAGGGCCAGACCGGCCAGGGACAGGCCGGCGCCCGCGCGCCCGGTGCCGGTGGTGGCGCACCCCTCGTCGGTGGTCACGTACTCGGTCATGTGCCCGTAGAGGTCGCCCTGGGCGTGGGCGGTGAGGTCCGCGAAGGTCCAGACGGAGTTGGCGTCCTCGTCGGTGGCCACGACGTAGAGGCTGTAGACCGCGGGCTCGGCGTTGGCCGGCAGGCTCGGGCAGGTCACGGTGACGTTGGGCGACCCCGTGGTGGGGTCGATGGTCAGGCCCGCGTCGCCGGTCCAGGCGTAGTCGATCGTCTGCCCGTCGCCGTCGTAGACGAACACGCTCAAGCTGATGCGGTTGCCCGACTCGCAGTCGGTCTGCTCCATCCGGATGCCGCCGACGATGTAGGGCTTGGAGGTGAGCTCGATGCAGTTGTCGGCGTAGTCGAGCAGGCCGTTGCAGTCGTTGTCGACGCCGTCGCAGTACTCCGTGGCGCCCGGGTTGATGTCCGGATCGTCGTCGCGGCAGTCGCCGTCGAGCTCGGAGAAGCCGTCGCCGTCGTCGTCGTAGACCGAGGTGCCCTCGTCCATCAGGCCGTCGCAGTCGTTGTCCTTGTCGTCGCCCTCCTCGGAGGCACCTGGGTAGACGGCGGGGTCGAGGTCGTTGCAGTCGCCCGCCCGCTCGGAGTAGCCGTCGCCGTCGTCGTCGTAGAGGATGGTGCCCTCGTCTACCGTCCCGTCGCAGTCGTTGTCGTTTCCGTCGGGGATCTCGGCGGCGTACGGGTAGGTGGCGATGTCGGCGTCGTCGCAGTCGTAGTTGCCCCACTCGTCCATGTCCCAGCTGTCGCCCCAGCCGTCGCCGTCGTCGTCGCTGTCCGGGAACTGCCGGTTGAGCAGGACGGGGATGGAGGCGAACGAGACGACCTCGTTGCCATCGGTGACCTGGACCCGGAGGGTGTCGTTGCCGATGCCGATGTCGTCGGGATCCAGGGAGATCGTGACGTAGCCGGAGTCGGTCGGCGCCGTGCAGTCGGCGATGGTCGCCGTCTTGAGCAGGACCATGGACTTGACGCGGCAGATCAGCGAGGGAGCGGGCTGGTTGGCGTCGTAGATGTTCATGGACATCTGGAAGGGCTGGTGCCCGGCGTGCTGGTAGCCCGCCTGGGGGCTGCGGATGGCGACCACGGGGGGCAGGTTGCTGGGATCGAGCCCCGTGTTGCCCTGGATCGGCACGCCGATGGAGGGGGAATCCTGGTCGTCGGACTCGATGTAGAGGCGGCAGGAGGCCTCCTCGACGTTGGTCGGGGCGAACGTGACCTCGACGAAGGTGGCCTCCCCGGGATCGAGCGTGGTGTCGAAGTCGGTGCTGGTGATGCTGTAGGACTCATCACACGCGGTGGGGGAGAGGTAGATGTTGCTGATGGTGAGCGTGCCGTCACCGAGGTTGCGGACGGAGAAGAAGGTCTTGTCCTCGAGGCCGGACCAGAGGTGGCCGAAGTCGTAGCGGCGCGGCGACACCAGGACGTTGGGGATACCGCGCTCACCCCCGCCCTTCAGGTAGACGATCTGGGAGGTGGCGATGGGATCCTCGAAGAAGCCGGGATCCCAGCTGGCGGGCGCCTCGGGGGGCTCCTTTTCGGTGGTGGTGTCGAGGATGAGCGAGCCCCAGACCACGCCGAGCTGGCTCGCCGTGAAGGAGAGGTGGAGCGGGACGGAGCACCCCGGCTCCAGGACCAGCTCGACGGGACCCACATCCTCGCCGGCCGTGTCCTCGCCGCCCGTCTCCCCCGTGCCGCTGTCGAGGGTGATGCGCTTGGCGGCCGCGCCCGTGTCGGAGGCGCTCTCGGGGCAGGTGATCTCGGTGCGGGTCCAGGAGACGTTGAAATCTTCGGAGCGGTCGTGCTCACCGACCCCGATGTGCGCGATCCCCATGGCCAGGTCGCCCATGTTCGTGAGCGTGATCTGGCGGACGACCGAGGTCCCCTCGTCGGTGGCCCCGAAGTCCACGGTCTGCGAGGAGAAGACGGCGTTGGGGTAGTTGTAGAGGACCGTCTCGCCTTCCCCATCGTCACAGGCGACGGCGAGCAGGGTGGCGAGGAGGAACACGGCGGGGGGGCGGGGAGCCATCGGGCATCTCCAGGGAACGGGCGGGGCCTGCTCCCCGGGAAGCCGTGGGGGGCAGTTCAGACGGGTTATACCTGCCGGGCGGGGGCTGTGTCAACGTTCTGCGAAGTCGACGACGGGCCGCCCGGACACCTGCCCGATCCGGATCACTGGCCCGTTGCACCGGGGGATCCGGGCGCTTCGCGCTCCGGGCCCGTGGCGTCGCCGGCAGGCCCGCGCTAGACGTCGTTCTCCACCGGCCGGCGGCGCGCCGTGCAGGGTGGCCGGGCAGCCGGGCGCACCCGGGCCCGGGAGGGAGGTCCCATGGCCATCCAGGACGACATCAAGACCAGGCTCACCGAGGCCATGAAGGCCCGCGACGTGGCCCGGACCTCCGCCCTGCGGATGATCCGTGCCGCCCTGATCGAGGAGGAGAAGGCGGGGCGGGGCGAGGTCGGCGACGAGCGCACGATCGAGGTGCTGCGCCGCCTCCGCAAGCAGCGCGAGGAGGCGGCCGTGCTCTACGACCAGGCCCGGCGGGCCGACCTGGCCGAGGCGGAGCGGGGGGAGATCGCCGTCATCGACGAGTTCCTCCCGCGGGTGGCAGACGAGGCCACCACGCTCGCCTGGGTTCGCGAGGCCATCGCCTCCACCGGGGCCCGGGAGGTCCGCGAGGTGGGCCGGGTGATGGGGGCCCTCATGAAGGCCCACCGGGGCGCGGTCGATCCGGCCCTGGGCCGCACCCTCGCGGAGCGGGAACTGGGCACCTGATGTTCCGGCGCCTCCTCCTGGCCAACCGCGGGGAGGTGGCGGCCCGGGTCAACCGCACCTGCCGCCGGCTGGGCGTGGAGACGGTCGCGGTGGTGTCCGAGGCGGACCGCGACCTCGCCTGGCTCTCGGAGGTCGAGCAGGTCGTGGTCATCGGGGGCCCCCACCCGCGGGACTCCTACCTCGACGCGGACGCCCTCCTCGAGGTGGCTCGGCGGGAGCGGTGCGCCGCCGTGCACCCCGGCTGGGGCTTCCTCTCCGAGAACGCCACCTTCGCAGCCCGCTGCGAGTCCCTCGGCATCGCCTTCGTGGGCCCGCCGGCGGGCGTGCTGCGCCTGGCGGGGGACAAGGCGCTGGCGCGCCGCGCCTTCGAGCGGCTCGGCCTGCCCCCCATCCCCGGCTCCCGCGACACGGTCGCCGACGTGGCCGCCGCCCGCCGGGAGGCGGACCGCGTGGGCTGGCCCGTGCTCCTCAAGGCAGCGGCCGGCGGCGGCGGGCGCGGTCTGGCCGTGGCCCCGACGCCCGCCGACCTGGACCAGGCGTTCCTCGAGGCCCGCGCCCAGGCCGCGGCCGCGTTCGGGGAGGGCGCCCTCTACGTCGAGCGCCTCGTCGAGGGCGCCCGCCACGTCGAGTTCCAGGTCCTGGTGGACCGCTACGGCACGGCCGCTTGCCTGGGCGAGCGCGAGTGCTCGCTGCAGCGGCGGCGCCAGAAGGTGATGGAGGAGGCGCCCTCGCCCCTGGGTGATCCGGCGCAGCGAATGGCGGTCGGGCGGCGCGCGGCGGAGGTGCTGGCCGCCCTGGGCTACGTGGGGGCCGGCACCGTGGAGATGCTGGCGGCGCCCGACGGGGACCTCTGGTTCCTCGAGTGCAACGCCCGGCTCCAGGTGGAGCACGGGATCACGGAGGTCCTCACCGGCCTCGACCTCGTGGAGTGGCAGCTCCGGATCGCGGCCGGCGAGCGGCTCGACCTGCCGCCGGCTCCTCCCCAGCCGGGAGGCCACGCCTGCGAGTGCCGTCTGAACGCGGAGGATCCAGCGCACGACTTCGCGCCGTCCCCCGGACGGCTCGTGCGTCTCGACCTGCCCGCGGGGGAGGGCGTGCGGGTGGACACCCACCTGCGCCGGGCGGGCCCGGGCGCCACCGGCGACGAGATCCCCCCCCACTACGACTCCCTGCTCTGCAAGGTGATCACTCACGGACGGGACCGCGCGGAGGCGCTCGGCCGGATGCGCGAGGCGCTGCTGCGTACGCGCATCGCCGGGGTCCGCACCAACGTGGCCCTCCACCTCCTGCTGCTCGATCGGCCCGAGGTAGTCGAGGGCCGCCTGGATACAGGGCTCCTGGAACGGATCCTCCCGGACCTCGTCCCCCGCCTCCCGCGGATCGCCCCGGAGCCCTGAGATGGCCCACCTCCCGCTGGAACCCATCGGCAAGCCGCTCGACCAGGCGCTCGAGCCCGACCGGCAGGCCCGCAACCGGGCCTGGATGGAGCCCCTCGAACGCACCCTGGAGGAGCGGCGGGGCCGGGCCCGCGAGGGCTGGGGGGAGCGGGCCCTGGCCGCCGTGCGCGCCTCGGGCCGGTGGACGGCCTGGGAGCGGGTCGACGCCCTCCGCGATCCGGGCACCCCGCTGCTGCCGCTGGGATCCCTCGTCCACTGGGGCCGCACCTTCGGCGAGCGGGAAGCCGTCGGGGCGGGGGTGATCACGGCGCTGGCACGCGTCCACGGCCGCCACGTGGTGGTGATCGCCAACGACAACCTCCTGGCCGCGGGCGCCTGGTGGCCCGGCACCCCGGAGAAGATCCAGCGGGCCCAGACGCTGGCCCTGCGCCTCGCGCTCCCGGTCGTGTACCTGGTCGAGTCCTCGGGCCTCTTCCTGCCCGAGCAGGCGGGGTCCTTCGGCGGCCGCACAGGCGCGGGCCACATCTTCAAGCTCAACGCCCTGCTCTCGGACCGGGGGGTGCCCCAGATCGCGGGCGTCTTCGGCCCCTGCATCGCCGGGGGCGGCTACATGCCCATCATCAGCGACCGGGTGGTGATGACGGAGCAGGCGTACATGGTGATCGCCGGTCAGGCCGTCATCCGGGGGGCCAAGAGCCTCGCGCTCGGCGGGGTGGACCTGGGTGGGCCCGAGGTGCACGTCCACGTCTCCGGGGTGGCCGACCTGCGCGTCCCGGACGACGAGACGTGCCTGCTCGCCATCCGGGCGGAGGTGACCCGCCTCCCCTCCTCGGCCGCGGACTTCTACCGGGGAGGCACCCCTCCCCTCCCCCCCCGCTGGAGCCCCTCGGAGCTGACCGCCCTGATCCCCCCCGATCACCGGGAGCCGTGCGACCTGCGCCAGGTGCTGGCCCGTCTCCTCGACGGATCGCTCTTCCACGAGTTCCTCCCCGGGTCCGCCCCCGAGGTCGTCACCGGGTACGGCCGGATCCAGGGCCTCTGGGTGGGGGTGGCCTCCAACGACCTCCGGGTCTTCGCGCACCCGCGGAGGCCGGGCGCGGCGCGGGCCGGCGGGACCCTCTATCGGGAGGGCGTGGCGCGCCTGGCCACGTTCTCGCGGACCTGCGAGGAGGACGGCGTTCCCATCCTCTGGTTCCAGGACGTCGCAGGGTTCGACATCGGCCCCGAGGCCGAGGCCCAGGGGCTCCTCGGGTTCGGGTCGTCGCTGCTCTACACGAACAGTACCAACCTCACCCCGATGATCACGGTCCTGCTCCGGCGGGCCTCGGGCGCCGGGTACTACGCCCAGGCGGGCCTGCCCTTCGACCCGGTGGTCCAGCTGGCCACCCCCTGCACCCGCCTCGGCGTGATGGAGGGCCGCACGCTGGCCACCGCCTCCCAGGGCAGCCGGGCCTCCGAGTCCCCCGAGCCCGAGGGTCCCGCGGCCCGGGCCCGCGAGCGGGTCGCCGAGCGGATCGAGCGGGACATGGATCCGTACGAGGCCGCGTCCCGCGGCGACGTGGACGAACTCGTCACCCTGCCCGAGCTGCGTGGGTGGCTCGAGGAGCTGGTCGACGCCTGCTACCAGGCCACGGGCAACCGCCGTGTCCGCAATCCCCGGATCCGGACGGTGCACGACCTGGAGGTCCTGTGCTCCGGTCCCTGATCCGGAACGGCGTGCTGTGCGCCCCGACCGTCGGGGTCTTCGTGCCCACCGTCGAACCCGGGACCCCGCTGCGGCCCGGGCAGCGCTTCGGCCGCCTGGAGCGCCTCGGGCGCTGGCACGACCTCACGGTCCCGCCCGGCGTGGAGGGCCTCGCGGACCGGGCGGCCCCCGCGTTCTCGGCGGTGGACTACGGCACCCCCCTCCTCCACCTGCGGCGCCAGGCGGGCCTCCGGAGGGCCGCGGTGCGGGCGGCGGTCCGGTCGGTGCTGGGCGGCGCACAGCCCGTTCGCACCGACGTGGACGGCACCCTCCACCACCGGCCGGCGCCGGACGCGCCGCCCGTCGCCCCTCCGGGCGCGCGCGTCCGGCCCGACGACACGCTCGCGCTGGTCGAGGTCATGAAGACCTTCACCCCGGTCCGGTCTCCTTTCGGGGGCGTGGTTCGGCGCTGGCTGGTCCACGACGGGGGCACGATCCACGCCGGCATGCCCATCGTCGAGATCGACCCCGATCCGGTCGGCGGGTAGGACGCGGCGGGCGCCGCGTGGTACCTTCCCGCTCCCCCCGTTCCCGAGCCCACGTCCATGGCCCCGACTCCGGCTGACGGCAGCGGCCCCCCCCCGGGGGAGTTCCCCCTCCCCGGCGCGCACCCCGTCCAGCCCGCGGCTCCGGTCGATCCGGTCCCTCCCCCGCCCCCACAGGCCCCCGATCCCCTGGCCCGCCGCCTGGAGGCGATCGAGCGGGAGCTCAAGCTCCTCGGGCGCACGACGACCGCCGCGCCCCTCTGGCTCATCCTCGCCATCGCGCTCCTCCTCTTCTGCCAGGCCCTCCAGTTCGGGCTCCTGATCGCCCTCCTGGCCCGGACGATCCGCCCCGCCGCCCCGCCCGCCGAGGCGCCGACCCCCGTGGCATCGACCCCGGCCGAACCCGTGACCCTGGCCTCGGTGGCCTCCAGCGGATCAGCCGGGGAGGAGGCCGCGCCCGGGGGCGACCTTCCGGCCGCGACGCCCACCGAGGCGCCCGCGCAGGCCAGGCCCCGGCCCGCTGCCTCCCGCTCCGCCACGGTCAAGGTGCTGGGCGGCGAGGCCTACCTCATGGGGCCCTCGGGCCGGGTGGCGCCCGGCGCGGTCCCGCCGGGGCGGTACAAGGTCTACGCCGAGGCCGAGAAGGGCGCCGGATTCGAGTCGATGGGGCGGTTCACGCTCGAGGCGGGCGACACCCTCACCGTCCGGTGCGGGTTCGGCTCCTGCCAGGCCACCCGGTAGCTCGCCGGACCCGCCCCCCACGTGGGCCCGGAGGGCCGGAGGCATCCTGCGGCACTGCGATCGTGAGGACGCCCCGCGGTCCCTGGGCGCGTTCCGCTCGCCCGGCTCCTCGCGGTCGGCAGGGAGGGCCGGCGGGGATCCGGGGTCACCCCTTCCAGGGGGCTTCGGCCGAGCCCTCCATCCGGGCAGCCCAGCGGGCCAGCACGAAGAGGAGGTCGGCGAGGCGGTTCAGCCAGGGCAGGAACGCCGCGGCGTCGCCGCCGCCGGAGCGGACGAGCGCGACCACGGTCCGCTCCGCCCGGCGCGCCACGGTGCGGGCCTGGTGGAGCAGCGTCGGCAGGGCGCCGCCGGAGGGCAGGATGAATCCCGTGAGCCCGGGCAGGTCGCGCTCGAGGTCGTCGATGAGCCCTTCGAGCCGCTCCACGTCCGAGGCCCCGGGTGCGGGCATGCCCGCCGGCCGGTCGGCGGGGAGCGTGGCGAGACCCGCCGCCACCCAGAAGAGGTCGCGCTGGACGTCGTCGATCACGCGTTCGAGGCGTTCCCGCGCGGTGGCCGGCGCGGGGGAGGCCGGGAGGGACGAGCGCGCGACGCCGAGGACCGCCGCGAGCTCGTCCACGGTGCCGTACGCGGAGACGCGAGCGTCGTCCTTGGGGACCTCCTGGCCGCCGGCGAGGCGGGTGGTCCCCTGGTCGCCGGTCCGGGTGTAGATGCGGGTCATGGGGCCTCCCGGCCGAGGAGGCGTCCGTATCGCGCGAGGGACCGGACCGCCCCCGCGTGCGGGGCCGGCGGGATAGGGGCCCGTCCCCCCCTCGCCCCGGTCCGCCGTGCCGCCCGTGCGTCGCCTCCAGGCTCCCGATCTCTGCACGTCCGATCCGGCCAGTCTCGCCGTCCTGGTCCCGGACCTGCTGCGTTGGGGCGTGGTCCACCTCGAGGGCGACGCGCTCGCGGGGTTGTTCGCCCTCTCGGAGGGGCCCCCCGGCCTCCCGGTCTTCCTCCTGCGCGATCTCGACGCCTTCGCCCGGGCTCGGGAGCGCGAGCTGTGCGACCTGCCCGACGGCGAGGCCCTCCGGGCCGTCCTCGCGGATCTGGCGGACCTCCCCGGGGGGCGGGTGCCTGGCCGCCTGAGGGAGGCCGTCCGGCGGCGGGGCCGGCGCGACGGCGACTCCCCGGCCACCGCCGCGCTCCTGGCCCGCCTCGACGCGGCGTGGATCGCGATCCCCCCGGAGCCGGTCGTGCTCCGCGCGGCACCGGCCCGACCCCTTCCGGTGTCGCGTCCCGCGGTGCCGGATCACGCCGCAGTGCCGTCCGATCGCGGCGGCCGCCGCCCGGCCCCTCGCGCCCCGCCGCCGCCGCCCGTGCGCGACCAGCGCCGTGAGGCCTGGATCCGCGAGGAGCTGCTGGATCGGCTCGACGCCCACCGGGAGCAGGGACTCAAGGAGAGCGTCCTGGTGGCGGGGGCCGTCCACCGCAGCCCCTGGCCGGACCTCGAGGAGCCCGAGGTGCTCGCCGTCCTCAAGGCCCTGCGGCAGGCGGGCGAGGTTCGGGCGTCGAGCGGCCGCTGGATCCGGGTCAAGCGCCTGGGGTGGTAGGGCACCCGGCGTGCCGGCTCAGTCGACCTTCTCGAGGTCCGCTCCCACGGGCCGGCGCTCGGTGAAGTACCGGGTCCACTCGACGACGCGCTCCACGAAGCGCCGCGTCTCGGTCGGCCACTGCCGCCGGTCGCGGATGAACTGGGGGCCCGTGTTGTAGGCCGCGACCGCGAGCCGGAGGTCCCCGAACTCGAGCAGGTGCGTGGACAGGTAGCGGGCACCGGCCCGGAGCGACTGCGCGGGGTCGAACGGATCGTGGACGCCGAGTGCCCGGGCGGTGGCGGGGATGAGCTGCATGAGCCCCTGCGCCCCCGCGGGCGAGACCGCACGGGGGTTCATCCGGCTCTCGGCCAGGCAGACCGCCTTGAGGAGGGCGGCCTGGATCCCCGCCTGCTCCGCGGCCGCGAGGATGAGGGCGTCGTAGGCGTCGAGGGCCGTGGTCCGCGGGATCTTGTGGCGAAGCACCGGCGCCGGCACCGTGAACGACGCCAGGGCCTGGAAACCGGTCACCGTGGCGGGCGAGTCGGTGATGGTGAGGAGACCGTCCTGGTCGGTGCCCACGAACACCTCGCCCCCATGGGCCACCGTGGGTGCGAGTACCGCGAGGAGCAGGGCGATCCGGGGACCGGGGTTCATGGCGCCGACGTTATGGGATCGCACGGCGACGGTCAAGCGGGCGCGGCGAACCTTGACAGTTTCCAAGCCCATCCGAGGAGCAGGCCCAGGAGGAGCGCGCCCGCGATCCAGCCCTCGCGAGCCTCGATCCGGTGCCACACGGCCACGATGCGCCCTCGGGGGACCACCAGGTCGGCGAGCCCGAGGAGCGCCGCGCCGCAGGTGCACAGGAAGAGCACGAAGCCGAAGGGCTGGGCGAGGAAGGCCGCCCAGGGGTGCCCATGGACGGCCAGGGTGAAGCTGGTGGTCATGCCGCACGTGGGACAGGGGATCCCGGTGAGCTGGTAGAGCGTGCAGCCACCGAGCCCCAGCTGCCGGTGGGTCCCGAACCCCGCGGGATCCGGATCGAGCCACGCCGCCACCGCGAGCGCCACGGCGGACGGGGCCAGGATCAGGATCGCCAGCGCCCGGTCGCGGAGCGCGCTCGAGGCGCGGGGGGAGGCGCGGGCGGGAGGATCGGTCATCCGCCCTCCCCGGATCAGGCCTCGCCCGCGGGGGGCTCGTCCTCCCCGACGTCGGGCGGGGGCTCCACGGCGTCGCCCGGCAGGGTCACCTCCAGGATGGCCGAGACGGCGGCGAGGTCGTGGTCCAGCCCCGCGAGATCCTCAACGACCTTGCGCCGGAAGCGGCTGTACTCGCTGGCCACGTTCAGGGCCGCGAGGAGGGCGACCGTCTCGCCGTCGACGCCGGGCGTGCGCCTGGCCATCTCCGCGACACGGTCGTCGAGCCAACGGGCGAGGCGGATGACGTCCTCCTCGGCCTCGTCGCTGCGGACGGTGTAGTGTCGCCCCCTGAGCGTGATCGTGACCGCCATCGGCTTCCTCCGGGCACGGGGCTTCGCACCCTCAGGGTAAGCGATCCGTCAAGTTCGGGCAGGCCGGGCCAGGCGGATCCCCCTCCGGGGCCAGGAGGGCGTCCACGAAGGCCTCGGGATCGAACGGGCGGAGGTCGTCCACCCGCTCCCCCACCCCGATGAGCTTGACGGGGAGGCCCGTCTCCTGGCGGACGGCCACCACCACGCCGCCGCGGGCGGTGCCGTCGAGCTTGGTGAGCACGAGACCGGTCAGCGGGGTGGCCTCTCCGAAGAGGCGGGCCTGGGAGAGCGCATTCTGGCCGATGGTGGCGTCGAGCACCAGGAGCACCTCGTGCGGCGCACCGGGCAGCGCACGGCCCACGACCCGCGTGACCTTGGACAGCTCGTCCATGAGCGGTCTGCGGCTCTGGAGGCGGCCGGCCGTGTCGCAGAGGACGACGCGGGCCCCGCGGGTGCGGGCGGCCGTGACCGCGTCGAAGAGGACCGCCGCGGGATCCGCCCCCTCCTCCCCCGCCACGATCTCGGCCCCTGCGCGCTGCGCCCAGATTCCGAGCTGTTCTACGGCGCCCGCTCGGAAGGTGTCGCCCGCGCCCACGAGCACGCGGTAGCCCTCCCGCACGTACCGGGCGGCGAGCTTCCCGATGGTCGTCGTCTTGCCACCGCCGTTCACGCCCACGACGAGGATCACGAGGGGCCCGTCCTCCGGGACGGGGGCCAGGCCGGTGCCGGGGGCCCGGAGGAGCTCCACGAGGTGGGCCGCGAGACGCCCGCGGAGCGCGGCCGGCTCCGAGAGGCCCATGCCCGCCGTGTCCGCGCGGAGACGGTCCAGGATCCGGGCGGTGGCGCCCACGCCCACGTCGGCCAGGAGGAGGACCTCCTCCAGCTCCGCGAAGAGGGCGTCGTCGATCCGGTCGCGCGCGAAGACGCCGTCGAGGCGGCGGGAGAGCACCTCGCGGGTGCGGGCGAGGCCGTCGGCGAGGCGGCGCAGGAGCGGGGCCGGGGCGGCCGGCGCCGGGGC
>JBFYZZ010000281.1:0-11747 GCA_041309225.1 Deltaproteobacteria bacterium
GTGCCGCAGCACTCGAGAGCGGTGGCCATGCCCGGCGAGGGAGGCACGGACCGTGCCGGGACCCCGATCGGCCTCCAACGCCGCTCTCCATGAGGTCAGGGTGTCGGAACCGTCGGAGGAACCGTCGAACGTCCGACGGTGTCCGACGCCCTCCGCGCCGCCGCGGTATCCCTTGGCCCATGGCCATTCCCCCTCCACACCGGCGGCTGTCCACCCTGGATGCCCGGACCCCCCGCGTCAGCGTGCTGGTGCCCGTCCGCGACGCGGCCGCCACCGTGGGCGACGCCCTCGCGAGCGTGCTCTGCCAGACGCTGGCCGACCTGGAGGTGGTCGTGGTGGACGACGGCTCCACCGACGCCACGCCCGACGTCCTCGCCCGGATCGCGGCCTCCGACCCCCGTGTGCGGCTGCTCCGTCGCCCCCCCGGGGGCATCGTTCCGGCCCTCGACGAGGGCCTCGCCGCATGCCGGGCCCCGCTCGTCGCCCGCATGGACGCCGACGACACCTGCCTCCCCCACCGACTCGCCCTCCAGGCCGCCCTGCTCGACGCCCGGCCGGACCTCGCGGCCGTCGCGTGCCTCGTCGAGATCGTCGCGCCCGACGGCCTCACGGACGGCATGCGGGCCTACGGGGCGTGGCTGAACGCCCTGGTCACGCCGGAGCAGATCGATCGGGAGATGTACGTGGAGTCGCCCCTGCCCCACCCCGCCGTCGTGGTGCGCCGGGACGTCCTCCTGGCCGCCGGCGGGTGGCGGGACGGCCCCTTCCCCGAGGACTATGACCTCTGGCTCCGCCTGCACGCGGGCGGCGCCCGGTTCGCCAAGGTGCCCGAGGTCCTGCTCCTCTGGCGCGACGGCGGCCGGCGCCTGTCGCGCACGGATCCGCGGTACGCGGCCTCCGCCTTCCTGGCCTGCAAGGCCGACCACCTCGTGGCCGGCTTCCTCGCGGGCCGCCGGGCCGTGGCCCTCTGCGGCGCCGGTCGCGACGCCAAGGTGTGGGGTCGGGCCCTCGACGCCCGCGGCGTCCGCGTGATCCGCTGGTTTGAGGTGGATCCGCGCAAGGTGGGGCAGGTCGTGGCCGGTGCGCCGGTCCTGCCCTGGCCGCCAGGTCCGGGCCACCGCGACGTTCCCCTCCTCGCGGCCGTCGGGCGGCCGGGGGCGCGCCTCCGGATCCGGGCCGAGCTGGAGGCGCGCGGGTGGCGCGAGACCGAGCACTGGCGCTTCGTGCAGTAGCTGGTTCCAAGCGCGCCTCCGCCGGGACGCCCGGCCCTTGCCGGGAGCGGCGGATCCGTCATCCGGCGGTTAGGTGAAGAGGACTCCCGAGGAGCGGCGATGACGGAGATCGGAATCCCGATCCAGCCCAGCGTGAACATCGAGGAGGAGGTCCAGGCGGCCTACCTCGACTACTCGATGTCGGTCATCATCGGACGTGCGCTCCCCGACGTCCGCGACGGCCTCAAGCCCGTCCACCGCCGCATCCTCTACGCCATGTTCCGCGAGGGCATGCTCGCCAACCGGCGCTACTCCAAGTGCGCCGGCGTGGTGGGCGAGGTGCTCAAGAAGTACCACCCCCACGGCGATTCCGCGGTCTACGACGCGCTGGTCCGCATGGCCCAGCCCTGGAACATGCGCCACCCGCTGGTCGACGGCCAGGGCAACTTCGGGTCGGTGGACGGCGACGCGGCCGCCGCCTACCGGTACACGGAGTGCCGGCTCACCCGGCTCGCGGAGGAGCTGCTCGAGGACATCGACGAGGAGACCGTCCGCTTCGGGCCCAACTTCGACGGGTCCACCGAGGAGCCCCTGGTGCTCCCGGCGGCGTTCCCCAACCTGCTGGTCAACGGGTCCGACGGCATCGCGGTCGGCATGGCCACCAAGGTCCCGCCCCACAACCTGGGGGAGGTCATCGACGCCTGCGTCGCCCTGCTCGACGATCCGGACATCCGGATCGAGGGCCTCATGCGGCACATCCCCGGCCCGGACTTCCCCACCGGGGCGACCATCTTCGGGCGGGCCGGGATCCTCGAGGCCTACCACACGGGCAAGGGGCGCGTGGTGGTCCGGGGCCGGGCCGAGATCGAGGAGCTGGACGGCGGGCGCCAGGCGATCGTGATCGACGAGCTGCCGTTCCAGGTCAACAAGGCGCGGCTCGTCGAGGACATCGCGGAGCTGGTCAAGGCCAAGCGGATCGACGGCATCTCCGCCCTGCGCGACGAGTCGGATCGCACCGGGATGCGCGTGGTGGTCGAGCTCAAGCGCGACGCGGTCGGCGAGATCGTGCTCAACCAGCTCTACAAGCACACGCTGCTGCAGAGCACCTTCGGCGTGATCCTCCTCGCCATCGTCCGCGGGCGGCCCCAGACCCTCGACCTCAAGGAGGTCCTCCGGCAGTACCTCGGCCATCGCCGGGTGGTCACCACGCGGCGCACCCAGTTCCGCCTCCGCAAGGCCCGCGAGCGGGCGCACGTCCTCGAGGGCTTCCGGATCGCGCTCGATCACCTCGACGCCGTCATCGCGCTCATCCGCGCCAGCCGCACCCCCGAGGAGGCCCGTGAGGGTCTCCAGTCCGCCTTCGGGCTCACGCCCACGCAGGCCCAGGCCATCCTGGACCTGAGGCTCCAGCGCCTCACCGGCATGGAGCGGGACAAGATCGACGCCGACTTCCAGACCGTGAAGGCGGAGATCGAGCGCCTCCTCGAGATACTGGGCGACAGCGCGCGGCTGGCCGCTGTCATCCGCGAGGAGCTGTTCGCGGTCAAGGCCACCTTCGCCGAGCCGCGCCGCACCCGGATCGTCGAGGACGTCGGGGAGCTGTCCATCGAGGATCTGGTGGCCGAGGAAGATCAGATCATCACGGTCACCAGCCGCGGCTACATCAAGCGCACCTCCCAGGCCGAGTACGAGGTCCAGCGCCGCGGCGGCATGGGCCGCAAGGCCATGGACACCCGCGCCGAGGACTTCGTCTCCAACATCTTCGTGGCCAACACCCACGGCTGCATCCTGGCATTCACCAACCGGGGCCGGATGTACCGGCGGCCGGTGTACACCCTGCCCGAGGGCGGCCGCGCGGCGCGGGGCCGGCCCATCGTGAACCTCCTGCCGCTCCAGACCGACGAAGAGGTCAAGGCGGTCCTGGCCGTCCGGACCATGGAGGGCGACGAGGACCTCCTCTTCGTGTCCAAGCGCGGCCTGGTCAAGCGCACGCCCCTCGCGGCCTACGTGAACGTCCGCACGACGGGCATCCTGGCCTGCGAGATCGAGGAGGGCGACGAGTTGCTCATGGTCCGCCTCGCCGGGCCCGACACCAGCGTGCTCCTCACCACCCGCGACGGCATGGCCATCCGCTTCGACGGCGAGCAGGTCCGGCCCATGGGCCGGATCACGCGCGGCGTGCGGGGCATCGATCTCGACCCGGGCGATCGCGTGGTGGACGCCGAGCTCATCCAGGCTGAGGAGGTGGGCACCCTGCTCACCGTCACCAGCCAGGGGTACGGCAAGCGCACGCCCGTCGACGAGTACCGCCTCCAGAACCGTGCCGGGAAGGGTCTCATCGCCATCAAGACCGGCGGCCGGAACGGCCACGTGGTGGGCGCGCTCTTCGTACGCGAGGGCGACCGCGTGATGCTCGTGACCGACACCGGTCGGGCCATCCAGATGCCGGTCGACGGCATCCGGGTGGTGGGCCGCAACACGCTGGGCGTCCGGCTCATGCGCGTGGAGGGGGGCGAGCGCATCGTGGCGTTCGCCCGGGTGGCCGATCCCGACATCGAGGACGACACCCAGGAGCTGGTAGAGGAGTAGCCGCCCCGGCGGGCCGTCGTGTGGCCCCCGGGGTCGAGGATCGCCCGGCGGCCGGGTCGGAGACCGGATATCCTGGCCTCCATGGATCCCGAGGTCTCGCGGTGAAAACCCGCTCCCTGCACCTCGCGCCCGCCCTGGCGGTGGCGATGGCGGTGGGGTGCCACGAGCCCCACCCGGGCACCGAGACCGCCGATTCCGGCCTTGGAGCCCTCGCGTGCGACGAGCAGTGGCCGGCGATCATCGTCGGAGGCGGCCCCTCGGGCCTGGCCGTGGCGGGCGAGGTCGGCGGCGCCCTCCTCCTCGAGGCCACCGGCGGGCTGGGGGGTCGGAACGGCCTGTCCTCGCAGTTCCTGGTGGGTACCGACGAGCAGCGCGCGATCGGGTTCGACGACGATCCGGCCGTGGCGGCCGCCGACTGGCCCCTCCTCACGGGGAGCGAGGCCACCACGGACACCCTCGCCTTCTTCGAGGGCACGCAGCTCGTCTACGAGCGGTGGCAGGCCATGGGGTACACGTTCGAGGTCGATCGGGTCGGGATCGCCCTCCTCGAGAACCATCCCCGGAACCACTTCGTGGGGGGCCGGGAGCTCCCGCCCGGCGAGGCCCTGATCGCCGCGGTGCGGCCCGACAACGAGATCCGCCTCTCCACCCCGGCCGACCGGATCGTGGTGGAGGACGGGCGCGTGGTGGCTGTCGAGGCGGCGGGCGCAACCCTCTGCACCGGCATCGCCGTGGTGGCGACCGGCGGCTACGCCGCCAACCTCGAGGTGCTGGCCGAAGTGGCCGAGAACCCCGAGGGCGCTTGGGGGGGGACCGTCGAGGCGGTCCCGCCGGCCGGCAGGGCCATCGAGTGGGCCCGGGCCGGGGGTTGGGGCACGGCCGCGCTCGAGGACGTCGGCTGGTTCCGCCGTAGCCTCGGGGTCGCGGGGGCGGACGGCCGGCCCCTCGAGCCCGTCCTGGCCGACGTCGTGCCGTGGATCTGGACAGGGCCCGGCGGGGCACGCTTCGTGGACGAGACCGTGGTCAACAGCGTAACGCTCTCCACGCCCTACCGCGCGCACGCCCCGGTCTGGGGCTTCGGGCCGAGGGGCTCCCTCGAGGCCGGCCTGCCGGACCCGGTGGACCACGACGCGTTCATCGCGGCGGTGGCACAGGGGGAGCGGGTGGTCTGCGGGGTCGATCCGCGCGACGTGGCCAACGCCGTCGGGGTCGACCCCGACGGCCTGGCCGCCACGCTCGCGGAGGTGATCCGCCTGTGGAACACGCCCGAGACCGACGCCTTCGGCCGGGTTGGGCACACATTCCCCCCCTTCGTGGGGGGGGAGATCTGCGCGTTCCTCCCGGGCCAGGTCGCATCCAAGACATTCGGCGGCGTGACGGTGGACGCGCACGGTCAGGCCCTCGACACCGAGGGCGTGCCCATCGAGGGCCTCTACGTCGTGGGGGAGGCCGCCGGCATGGCTGCCCCCCACCTCGGTGGCCGGTCCGGGTTCGACGGATCGGTGTCGGCCGTCCTCTGGTCCGGCTGGCGCACCGGGGCCTGGATCGCGGCCAGCCTGGACGCGTCCCGCCGTCCCTAGCTCGAGGCATGCACCGGATGACCCACCCGACGGCCCCGGCCTCTTCGATTTCCGCGTTGGTCCTCGCGCTCGTCACGGGGTGCGCGCGGGGCGACGACAGCGAGATCCGCGAGCAGGTGCTGGACGGGGTCGAGGAGTGGATCGGCGCCGGGGTGGACCTCCTCGGGCAGGTGGTCGACGAGGGTGGTGCGCCCGTGGCCGGGGCAACCGTCCGGCTGGGTGGATTCACCGCGGTGACCGATGCCCGAGGCGTCTTCCGGCTGGCCGGCCTCGAGCGGGCCAACGCGATCCTGACGGTGGAGGCCGAGGGATTCCGCGCCTCGATCCGGGCGGTTCACCTGGAGCTCCCCCTGGGCACCGACGAGACCGAGGTGGTCGCCGTCCTCGTCCCGCGGCGGGAGGGATCGGCCCGCCTCCTGTTCGCGGGCGACGCCGCGATGGGCCGCCGGTTCCTGGACACGGACGAGTCCACCCCGCGGGGGGAGCTGCCGCCCGACGATCCGAACGCCTGGATCCAGGTCTCCGACCCGGAGCCGGGCACTGCCGAGCTCGTCCGCCACGTCGCCCCCCTCTTCGACGCCACGGACTACCGGGTGATCAACCTGGAGACGCCGGTCACCGCCGATCCCGCCACACCGAACACCGAGAAGGAGTACGTGTTCTTCACGCTCCCGGGGTCGCTCGCCGCCCTGGTGGAACTGGGCGTGGACGGCGTGAGCCTCGGCAACAACCACGTGTACGACTACCTGGACCCGGGCATCGCCCACACCCTGGCGAACGTGCGGGGCGCCGGCCTGGACCACGGTGGCGCCGGGCTCGACGCGGACGAGGCCTGGACCCCCTGGCACGCCGACCTGGAGGGCCACGCCTACGCCTTCGTCTCGGCCACCTCCATCACCGGCGACCAGTACGAGACCGGGTTCGTGGCCACCGAGGACCGGCCAGGAGCCGCCGACCTCACGGACGACGACCGCTTCGACCGCATCCTCGCATCCGAGATCGCCTCGGGCCGGACCCCGGTCGCCCTCTTCCACGCCGGGGAGGAGTACCAGATCGGGCCGAGCGACTACCAGCGGGACCGGGCGCTCCGTGCGGCCGCTGCCGGGGTCCCCCTGGTGGTCGGCCACCACTCCCACGCCGGGCTGGGTTTCGGGGCGGTGGACGGCACGCTGGTGGCCTGGAGCCTCGGGAACTTCGTCCTGGACCAGGACCGCCTGGAGACCTTCCACGGGGAGGCCCTGGTGGTGGACCTCCGCGGCGACGAGCGGCTTCATGCCGAGGTGGTCCCGCTCGTCCTCGACGAGTACCGGCCCCTGCCCGTCGCGGGGGAGTCGGCCGACCGCTTCCTGCGCACGATCGCGGAGTCCACCGAAGCGCCGCTCGTGGTGGCCGGCCAGGCGGGCACGGGCTGGCTGCTGGAGGTTGACGATCCCCGGGTGGCGTACCGGGATCGGGCGGTGGATCTCCCGGTGCTCGTCCGGCCGGACGTGAGCACCCTCGTCGACCTGCGGAGCGTGACCCTGCCGGGCGAGAGCCTGTCCTTCGCCAACCTCGAGGGTCCCGCCGACGCGCGGGGCCGGCTGGGGCGGGACCTCCTGTCCTTCGGCTCCTTCGAGGACGACGACGTGGACGACGAGGTGCTCGAGGAGTCCCGGTGGGATCTCGAGGGGGAGTCGCGCGCGCTGTGCGTGGACGAGCCCCGCCGTGGGGCTGCGGCCCTCTGCTCCTTCCGCGACGACCAGCACCACGAGGACTCCATCACCCCCTTCCGCCACCGCATCCGCCTGCGGCCGGACGCCACGGGGTTCCCGGGCACGGACGTCACCGTCCTGGCGTGGATGCGCGGCTCGAACGCCGGCGAGGTTTCGGTGGAGGTGCGATGGATGGCCTCGGAGGGCGACCGGAGGTTCGGCCAGGACACCTGCCTCGGCCCCTCGGGGTCCTTCGACTGGACCATGGTGTCGTGCGACCTGGAGGTGCCGGGGGAGGCCGGAGGCGACCCCGAGCGCGATCCGGGCGCCATTCGGCTCTGGCTGCACCAGGCCCCCCCGGACGTGGGGGCGGGGCTGGCCGTCTTCGACGACGTGGCGGTGGTCTCCTGGGAGGACGCCCTGGACCTGGCCGCCGGCGCCGACCTGTCCACGCCCCACGGGCGGGACTTCCTGCGGATCGATGCCGCGCCCGGCGCCTGGAACCTCCACCTGGTCCTGCGCTCGGTGGTCCCCGCCGCGACGCCCTGATCCGGGCCTGCCGGGGACACCCCGGGGGCGGGCGGCTGCGGTCAGTGGCCGGCCGAGAGGGTCTTGGCGACCCGGGCGGCGTCGTCCTGGCCCACGCGACGCGCCACGAGGTCGGCCCGCAGCCCGTCGGCCGCCCGCCGCCTCCGGATCGCGTCCCGGAGGTCCACCATGCGGAGCAGCCAGGTGCGCACGGCCTGCCAGCGGCCCGTCCCCCGTGTCGTCCGCATCGCGGTCTGGCGCTCCGCGAGTATCGCCTCGAGGCGCTTCAGCGTGCTCCGGCCGTCGTCCTCGAGCCTCAGGGCCGCGAGGCGGCCCGACGCGAGCCAGCCCTCCACCGCCGCGACGGCCTGGGCGGTGTCGGCCACGCCCAGGTCAGGGTGGGCCGCGAGCGAGCGCAGGACCTCGAGCGCCACCGTGCGGTCGGCCCCGTCGAAGCGGGCCAGGGTGTCGAGGATCCTGTGGATCGAGAGCCACCGGTACACGAAATCGAGTCCGGTGCCCTTGATGTTCTCGATGCCCATCGCGCGCATGCGGCACCCGGGCGGGGCCGTGGTGACGAGGCGGTGCATCACCTGGTCGCCCGTGAGGAGCGAATCGAGCAGCGGCACCACCCGGGACGCGAGGAGGTGGCCGAGAGCCACGATGGCCGCGTCGATGCTCCAGTCGCTCGTGGTGGCGAGCCGATGGAGCCAGGACACCTCGCGCAGCCACTGGGCCGCCGCCTCGTCGAGCGAGCGGTCCGGGCCCGCGGGGTGGACCACGATCGAGGCCCCCGCGGCGTCCGCGCCGTCCTCCCACAGGCGGCGGGCGTCCTCCTCGGGCAGCGGCCGACCGAGGAGTCGGCCCAGGCGCCGGGCGGCCTCCTCGCACGAGAGCGGATCGCGGCGGACGCGGCGCGCGATCTCGGCGGCCAGACGCGCCCGCGCGTCCGGCCCGCTCCCCGCCACGTCGAGCAGGCGCTCGCGGAGGAGCCCGCGGAGGGCCTCGCGTTGCTGGTCGCGGAAGGGGGCGACGTTGGTGCCGATGACCACGATGGAATCGGCCACGACGTCGAGCGCGGCCACCCGGGCGAAGACCGCCTGGCGGGCCAGGCGGTCGGCGCGGTTGTTGACCACCACGGCGATCCACTCGGTGAGGCCGGACCCCTCCTCCCGCCCGTCGAAGCCCGAACGGGTCCAGTTCGAGAGGAAGCCGGCGCGCTCGTTGGCGGACATGCCGTTCACGAACGAGGCCCGGCGCCCCTCGTAGGTCATCGGGCCGTACTCCTTGAGCACGCCGAGATCCGGCACGACGTGGTCGCCCACGATCTTGAGGGCGACGTCGCGCGCGATGCCCAGCTCCTCGGCGAGGCGCACCACCATGGCCACGTTGCGGGGGTGCTCGTCGTAGGGGATCCGGCCGAGCACGTCCCCGGGCAGGAGCTGCCAGGCCTCGGGTCGCACCACGGAGAGGTGGGTCGCCTGGCGTCGGGCCTCAGCCGCCAGCACCGGGGCCATGTGCTGCTCGGTGGTGAAGGCGCGACCGCGCCGGGGCAGGAACACGGAGATGACGTCGGCCACGTCACGACCGGAGGGGCCCTGGACGTCCTCGTGGTCCGGGTAGGCGTTGGTCAGGGTCGTGATGTCGTCGCGGGTCCAGTGCTTCTGCACGATCTCGACGTAGTCGGGGTTGAGCGCCATGCACTCCCACAGGAAGACCTGCACTCCGGCCGCCGCGGCGAAGGCCATCACCTCGGCCTGCTCGGTGATGGTGGCCTTGCCCTCGGGCCGGTACAGGAAGACCTCCGTGGGCTCCCGGCCGGGCACGCTCGTGACGACCATGGCCTCGCAGCCGGTCGTCTTGGACATCACGCTGTAGCCGAGCCCGTGGAAGAGGGCGGCCTTGAGCCGCTCGCTGCCCGACTTGCCGCGAGATCCCCAGCCCCCGACCACCAGCGGGAGGGCGGACCGAACCCGGCGCAGGCGGCGGGCGCGCACCAGCGAGCGGCCGATCCAGAAGGCCACGAGGCCGGCCGAGAACGTCGTGATCTGGGCGACGGTGTTGGAGTCGAGCGTGACCAGGTGGCCCACGACGTCGTCGAGATCGGCCAGGCCGATGCCGAGGACGGGCCAGAGCGCCCGGCGCTCCACGGTGAATCCCACGTCCCCCAGGGCGCGGTCCCAGGCGCCCACGGCGTCGGGGTCGCGCGAGGCGATCAGGCGGGCGCGGAGGTCGGCGAGCCGCGTGTACCGGCGCTGCAGGGCGAGCCAGGCCCGCCAGGGGTGGACGGCTGGGCGGACCTCGAGGCTGAGCCGGGGCGTGCGCATGCGGATCCCCCCCGGAGCGGCGGCGCGGAGCAGCATGGACGGGAGGGGGAGCTCGGGGGTCCAGTCCAGGTGGGTGGGGCTGGCCGTGCGCTGCCCGGGCACGAGGGTGGGCGTGACCTCGGCGAGGCGGGCGGAAGGCGCCACGAGCCGGCCGGGCGGGACGCGGTCCGTGAGGTGCGAGAACGCCTGTCGCTTGTCGTTGCGGACGTGGAGGGCCTCGTGCACGATCCGCCATGGCTGGACGGTGGGGCGTTCGCCGTGGTGGATCCGCCAGCCGCGCGCGGGGGGTACACCGGCCGGGGCGCGGCCCACGGCATCGGCGGAGAGGTCGAAGCCGTCGAAGGCGGCCAGGGCGAGGACGTCGAGGAGGGCGTCCTCGTCGAGCCCCGCCACGGGGTCCTCCGCGAACCGCCGGGCGTCGCCCGGGGCCGAGGCGTCCAACCAGCCCTCGAGCCCGGCCAGGGCCTCGCGCGTGCGCGGGTCGGCCTCGAGGTCGCACCACAGCAGCACCGCCGCGGCCGCGGCACCGGCGTCCCCCGGAGCCTCGCGCCACCGCCGCAGGGCGTCGCCCCATCGCACGCCGACCTCGGCGGCGTCCTCGGGTCCGAGGAGGCGCCGGCGGTCGAGGAGGGCGCGGACGACCACCTCGGCCACCCAGGCGTCCGCGGCGAGGGCGGCCGCTCCCAGGCCGATCCAACGCCCGTCCGGTGGGCCGTCCGGGGGCATGCAGGCCACCACGGCCGCCGCCCGTGGCAGCCGATCGCCTGGGCGGGCCAGCCACGCCACCAGGGTTTCGAGATCCTCGGTGCGCGGCGAGCGCGCGAGCGCGCGGGCCACCTCGGCGCGGACGTGCTCGCTCGCGTCGGGCTCCGCGTGCATCGCGTGGAGCACCGCCCAACGGCCGTGGCGGCCGGCCAGGGCGGCGGCACGCGCCCGCACGAAGAGGTGGTCGCGGGGCAGGAGGGCCCGGCGGGGCGCCTCGGGCAGGGCGATCCCGAGGAGCACGGCGTCCGCGTCGGCCGCCTCCGGCTGGAGGCCGAGCCACGCCTCCAGGCAGGCGACCTGGATCCAGACGTCCTGTCGGACGTCGTGGGCGAGGTCGAGCAGGAGCTGCCGGGCCGAGGGGAGGCCGGGCGCCTCCCGGGTGCAGGCGTGCCCGAGGAGCCGGGCAGCTGCGGCCCGGATCGGCCATGGGCCGGGCCTCCGGAGGATGGCCGCGGCCGCCTCCCGGACCGCGGACACCTCGTCGTCGGGCACGCCGTCGAGGTCCTCGGCGGCGAGGGCGAGGGCCAGGAACTCCCAGGGCTGGCGGACGCGGTGGAGCGCGAGGAGGAGGCGGTCGGTGAGGGCCTCGGGGCCCAGGTGGCGGTCGAGGGCGCGCAGGTCGTCCTCGAGCGCGGCGCCCGCGGTGGTCCGGGCGAGCACGTCGGCCAGGGCGGGGCGGATCCGGCCGGTGGCGCGCGCGGTCTCGAGGGACTCGCGGAGGGCGGCGGTCTCGGCCTCCACGCGCTCGACCTCGCGGCCGAGCACGGGCACCAGCCGGGCGAGGAGGCGCGCTGCGGGCAGATCCGGCCACTCCCGCTCCAGCTCCACGAGACGGCGGTCGAGCTCGGCGATCGCGCCACGGCCGGCCCGGCGGGCCACCTCGGGGAGGGCGGCCTCGAGGTGGGCTGCCCAGCTCACGGCGCCTCCCCCTCGCGGGCGGCCGCCCGCGCGGCGCCCCCGCCCCCGGCGGGGGGGGAGGGGGGGGCGGGCGGCCGCCGATCCTGGACACCCCCGGCGCGGGGACCCCGGCCGCGGAGGGGGACGCCCCCCCGGGCG
>JBFYZZ010000282.1:0-3369 GCA_041309225.1 Deltaproteobacteria bacterium
GGCGCCGCTCCCCCCCCCGGTCGCACCGCCGCCCGTGGTGGTGCCCCCGCCGTCCATCCGGCCGGTCCCGCCCCCGCCGTCCGCCCCGGCCGCGTCCCGAGCGGTGCGCGGCCCGTACGAGCCTGCCCACGCCCCCTCCTTCACGGGGCCACCCAGCCCGCCCCCCCCCTCGCCCGGGCCCGCCCGCCCACGGCCGGCCCCGATGGTCTCCGCGGGCGCCCCGACCCCGGCCGTCGCCGAGGCCTGGGATCCCGCCACCGACTCCCTGGTGGTCCTCCTCGGTTGCATCGTCGCGGCGATCGGCTCGATGATCCTCGCGATCCGGCCCGCCGAGTGGTTCCTGCCCTCCTTCGTGGGCCTCCTCGGGGCCCTCTGGGGCACCTTCGCCGCCATCCTCGTGCTGGTGACCGGACGCATGGGCCGCCGACGTGCGTCGATGCTCGTCTCGCTCCTGGTGTCCCTGCTCCTGGCCCTCGCGATCGCCACGGCCCTCGTCGACCGCCCCGCCCGGCCCGGGCCCCCCGGCCCGGCCCTCGCCACCACGCCCGAGGTCCCACCCGAGGCCTCGGTGACCGCACCGGCCCCCACGTCCGCCGCCCAGGCCACCCGGACCTCCGGTGGGCGATCCGGCCCGGTCCCGGCGTCGGTCATCGACATCCAACTCCGGAACGACAAGGCCATCAAGGCCTGCTTCGCCGCCCACCAGCAGGCCACGGGCGAGCTGCCGCCGGTGACGGTGCGCTTCACGCTGGCCCCGAGCGGATCCGCGTCCGCCGTCTCCCTCGAGGAGGCGGGGTACCAGGGCACGCCCCTGGCGTCCTGCCTCGCCGAGTCGGTGCAGCGGATCGCGTTCCCGGCCTTCGAGGGCGATCCGGCCTCGTTCTCGTTCACCTTCCCGTTCTGACGCCGGACCCAGACCCTCCTCTCAAGGAAGACGCCATGCCGGTCCGCCTCTCCGTGCCGACGAAGACCCGACTGTTCCTCGGTGTCGCCCTGGTCACCGTCCTGCTCGATCAGGTCACCAAGAACCTCGTCTACCACAACATCCGTCAGGGCCGGGAGCGGATCGAGGTCATCCAGGGCTTCTTCGCCCTCGTCCACGCCCAGAACCCGGGGGCGGCCATCGGCCTGCTCAGCGACTGGCCCACCCCGATCCGCCTCGGCATCTTCTTCGTGTTCACGATCGTGGCGGTCGCCGTCCTGGTCTCGATGGTCTGGCAGCTCCCGCGGAACGACCGCTTCCAGGCCGGGGTGCTGGGGCTCATCATGGCGGGCGCCATCGGCAACGCCATCGACCGGGCCGTGAAGCAGACGGTCACCGATTTCATCCTGGTCTACACCGATTACCCGCCCCTCACCGGGTGGCTCCACCGGCTCCACCTCCCCAGCGAATACCCAACCTTCAACGTCGCGGATTCTGCGCTCGTCGTGGGGGTGGGGCTCTTCCTCGTGCGCTACCTGTTCCTCGACGATTCCAAGGAGGCGGACGAGCCCGACGAGCCCGCCGCCTCGCCCGACGCCGGCCCGCCGGCCTCCGAGGCCTCCGCCGCCCCCCACGCGCGCACCCCCTGATCCGCGTCGGGCCACGCCCGCAGCGCGATCGGCCGCCAGCCTTCACCGGGCCGCCACGCCCGCACCCCGAGGTCGAGGCCGTCGGTCGAGACCTCTACGGTGCCGTCGACGTCGGTGCGCAGGAACCGGGCCCCGCGCCAGGCCGCCTGCGTCTCGGGGTGTGGGTGGCCGAACGCGTTGCCCTGGCCGCAGGGCACCACCACGAGGCGGGCCCGTGCAGCCGCCACGAGGGCCGGAGAGGAGGCGCTGCGGCTGCCGTGGTGGGGGACGACGACCAGGTCCGCCGGGCCCGCGCGGGCCGCGTAGACCGCCTCGGCCTCGCGGCCCGCGTCCCCGGGCAGGAGGACGGCCCGCCGCCCCCAGGCGAGGTGCAGGACGAGGCTCCCCTCGTTGGGATCCCCCGCGGGGGCCTCGGATCCCAGGGGCCAGACCACCGGCATCCCGGGATCGCCGGGCAGGCCGAGGGGGACGCCCCGCGCGGCCGCGCGCGCCGCGAGGTCGGCCAGGGCGGTGTCCCCGGGACCGGGCCGGTGGGGCAGCCACAGGCGATCCACCCGGAGGGTGTCGATCACCTCGGCCAGCCCGCCGGTGTGATCGGGGTGGCCGTGCGAGCAGACGAGGGCCTCGAGGTGCCCGATCCCCCGGCGCCGCAGGTACCGGGCCACGGCGCTCCGGCCGGGCCCTCCGTCCACCAGCCACCGGCGTCCGTCGGGCCACTCCACGAGGGTCGACGCGCCCTGGCCCACCGAGAGCACGGTGATCACGAGCCGCCCGGCGGGCGCGACGCGGAGCCCGAGGGCCACGAGCGCGAGCGCGGCGGCGGCTCCGGGCCGGCACCGCAGGAGGAGCGCTCCGACGAGCAGGAGGGCGCCGGCCGGCCCCACCGCGGGATGGAGGGGGGCGGCGTCGAGGAGGGCGAGCCACCAAAGCGTCAGATCGAGCGCGAGGTCCGCCACGCCCAGGACCGCGCGGCCGGGAGCGCCGGGCAGGATGGCACCCAGCAGCGCCCCGGGCGTGGCCACGGCGCCCACGAGCGGCACGGCCACGAGGTTGGCCGGCAGGCATCCCGGGGCCAGCTCCTGGAACCACCACGCGGTGACGGGTAGCGTCCCGCAGGTGGCCGCGACCGTGGCGATGCACGCCTCGGCGAACCATCGCAGGGGACGCGGCAGATCCGGGGGCAGGTACCGGGCGATCCGGGGCCCCACCAGCAGGAGGCCCGCCAGGGCGCCGAAGGAGAGCTGCCAGCCGGCGGTGGCCACCGCACCCGGGTCCATGCAGGCGAGCGCCAGCGCCGCGCCGGCCAGCAGGTTCCAGGGATCTCGGTCGCGCTCGAGGGCGGTGGCGATCCCCCCCGCGGCCACCATGGCCGCAGCCCGGATCGCAGACACGGGCCACCGGGCCACCCCGCCGTAGACGAGGACCGCCGCGGTGGCGGCCACCGCGCCGGCCCAGGCGGAGCGGCTGCGGGGCCGGCAGAGGGCGAGGAGGCGCGCAAGGCGCGCGGCCAGGAACCCCAGGGGCGCAGCGACGAGGACCAGGTTCATGCCCGAGATGGACAGCAGGTGGCTGGTGCCCGTGCGCCGGAAGCGGGCGAGCACGTCCTCGGGGATGCCCGTCCGGTCGGCCACGACGAGCGCGCGCAGGAGTGCGGCGTTCCGGCGGCCCTCGAAGGCCGGCCCGACCGGGGGGGCCCGTCCCACCGGGACCCATCGCCGCACCACCACCGTCGTCGCCACCCGGGCGAGCCGGGCCGCGATCACCGGATCGGGCTCGCCCGGGAGGGCGTCTCCGCCC
>JBFYZZ010000283.1:0-9868 GCA_041309225.1 Deltaproteobacteria bacterium
ATGAACAGCGTCCTCACCCCCAGCCTCCCCAGCCACTCCCGCACCGCGATGGCGGTGAACTCGGGGCCGTTGTCGCTGCGAAGGTGCAAGGGGATGCCCTTCCGGATGAAGAGGTCTGCCAGGCATTCTACCACGTCGTCGGCCGTCAGCTGCCTCTTCACCATCACCGCCAGGCACTCCCTCGAGTACTCGTCCAGCACGTTCAGGAGCCGAAGAGCGCGGCCGTCGTGGGTCCTGGCGGTCATGAAGTCGTAGGACCAGACGTGGTTCGGGTGCTCGGGAGGCCGGCCACGGAGGCCTCCACGGCAGTAGCGTCACCGGGGGCCACGGTTAGAGGGTGTGCTCCGTGAGCGCGGCGTGGTGGCGGCCGGAGACCTCCGCGCGGCGCTCGGGGTGTCGAGGTCGCAGCTCGCCCGCGTGCTGGCGCCCCTGGTCGCCATGGAGCGCGTGGTGCGCGAGGGCGGCAGCTCCGGCACACGCTACCGGCTGGCCGCCTCCCTGGCGCCCACCGGTGCCGCTGGTGACGACCGGCGCTGGACCCTCGCCCTGGAGATCGCGCGGCGCGACGGGCGGGTCACCCGGACCACGCTGGCCACGGAAGCCGGGGTCTCCGAGCGCACCGCCACCCGCATCCTCGCGGCCATGGTGGAGGCGGGGGTGCTCGTCGAGGACGGGGGGAAGGGGAGAGGGGCGGGCTACGCCCCCGCGCCGATCACCGGCGTAGCTTGCGCCACACCGCCGTCTGCTCCTCCCGCCCTCGTAGCCGCGCCACCTCCCGCAGCCGCCGCTCGGTGACCCCCGTGGGCAGCTTCGTCGCGGGGACGTCCACGGCCTTGATGATCTCGGGCACGAGTTGGAGCAGCAGGAGGATCTGCGCGACCCGGCGGCCGGTGACCCCTTCGGTCCGTCCCAGGTCCTCCAGCGACCGTACCTCGCCGGACTCCAATCGGGCGTGGTACCGCCGGGCTCGCTCGAAGAGGTGCTGGAGCCCCCGCTGGGGCGGGCGGCCCTTGTTCCCTGGGCCCTTCCGGGGTGAGCGGCTCGCCGCCTCGGCCGCGCACAGGCCCCGGTATTCGGCGGCCTGCCTCTCCGGGCCCTTGATCCAGGTGAGCGAGCGTAGGAGTGCCTCGGGCGGTACGGCGCCGGTTTCGTCGGGGTCCTCCAGGTCGGCGAGCACGTCGGGGGCGAGGGCGAGCAGCCGCAGGAGTTGGTTCACCCGGGCTCGGGTCATGCCCTCGCGTTCGGCGATCCCAGCGGCGTTGACCACTACCGCCCGGTCGATCAGGTCCCGGAAGGACCGCGCCCGCGCCAGGTGGCCCCGAAGCGCCGCCCGGCGGGGCGCCCAGGGATCGCCCCCGGACGCACAGGTGGACCCGTGTCCCGATTCCCGTGGCGTGTTTCCGGGGTCCGTGTTGCGATTCGTGGGAAGGCCGTCGCTACCTACAGAAAAAACGGGACACGCCCTCCGGCGGCGTGGCCGGAGGGCCTCCCAGGTGGGCGGAGGTCGCCGAAGTCCTAACCCCGGGTGAGATGAGATGAGGTGGCCGGCCCCCTCGCGCGGGAAGGTTAGGTCCCGCGGCCACGGGCTAGAAGCCCAAACGTGAGGAGAACCGGCCGTGACGAACGATAACCTGGTGACCATCGGGATGGACGTGAGCGACAAGTGGAGCCACATCGTGGTACTCGACGACGGCGGCAACGTCGTACTGGAGGAGCGGGTCGCGACCAAGGCAGCCGCGGTGAAGAAGTTCTTCAAGCGGTTCACCGGGGCGCGCATCGCACTGGAGGTAGGGCAGCACTCGCCCTGGCTGAGCCGGCTGCTGGGGGAGATGGGGCTCGAGGTGATCGTGGGCAACCCGCGCAAGGTCGGGCTGATCAGCGCGAGCGACCGGAAGAGCGACCGGGTGGACGCCCAGACGCTGGCGCGGCTGGCGCGGATGGACCCTGCGCTGCTCTTCCCGGTCCAGCACCGGCGAGAGGACACCCAGGCGATGCTGGCGTTCCTTCGGGCGCGGGAGGCGCTGGTGGAGGCGAGGACGAAGCTGATCAACAGCGTGCGCGGCCAGGTGAAGGCCATCGGGGGGCGGATGCCGAAGTGCACCTCCGAGAGCTTCCACAAGCACGCGGACGATATCCCCGAGCTTCTCGAGGAGGCACTGGTGCCCCTGATGGAGACCATCGGGATGCTGACGGAGAAGATCAAGCACCAGGACAAGGTGATCGAGGAGGTGTGTCGGGAGGTGTACCCTGAGACGGCCCTGCTGCTCGACGTGGACGGCGTGGGCCCGATCACGGCCCTGGCGTTCGTGCTGACGGTGGAGGAGCCGGGGCGGTTCCGGTCGAGCCGGGCGGTGGGAGCGTACTTCGGGCTGCGGCCGAAGCGCGACCAGTCGGGGGACGTGGACAAGCAGTTGCCGGTGACCAAGGCGGGGGACCGGATGGTCCGGAAGCTGCTGGTCCAGAGCGCGCACCGCATCCTGGGGCCGTTTGGGAAGGACAGCGACCTGCGGCGCTGGGGCCTGAAGCTTGCCGAGCGCGGGGGGAAGACCATGAAGCGCAAGGCGGTGGTGGCGGTAGCGAGGAAGCTGGCCGTGCTCCTGCACCGTCTGTGGGTCACCGGAGAGGTCTACGACCCGCTCCGCAAGGCCAACCTCAACGCCGCAGCCGCCTGAACCCCTTTACCTCGGAAACCTGCCGCGGATGACCGGTACCTCTTCCCAGTTCCCGTTCCCTGTCGCGACGGCGAGCCCTCGGGCAGCCGTCCAGGCGACCACCCGAACGTCCAGTCCGGACGACTGCGGTGCCCCCTCCGAGCCTGCCTTCGCCTTCAGTGGGACGATGGTAGAGCTCGTGGCTGAGATTGCAGCGTCCCGCCTGGTCGGACCTCAGCGTGCAGCGAGCCCCGAGCGGCTCCTCGAGACTGCGTATGGAAGCGTGATGAGCGGGTGGTTCCCTGGCCGGGCTCGATGGCTCACGGCTGTATCGGTGGAGCGGGGCTGCGTGGAGAGCGTCTGGTCTGACGTGCGGCGCCCAACTCGTCCATCTCCTGGTCTTCGGGTACCGGGTCCGTCTGCTCCGGCAAGGTCGCGCCACCCCTTCCTCGCCGGCATGGCCGGCTCGTGCAGAGGACCCGGCGCTCTCTTGCCTGAGCCGTCTGGACCCTGGTCACGCTGTATAGGAGATGGACGAGCGAAGTACAGATGCCGGCAACGAGGTCCCCCACGCATCCTACCGACCCTCCGTCAGTGCAATGTCGTGCTTGACAGATGCGGCCACCTCATGGAAGGGGGCAGGTCGGTCTCGACGACCCAGGTGGTCAACGCCGCGGGGTCGGAGTTCCCATGCGGCCCAAGAAGGCTCCCGCTGCTGGACAAATGTACAGCGACGTTCCTCGCGCCGGGGGAGGAGTTTCGGAAGCAGGTCGCCGTCATCCACCCCGGAACGCTGCCTTGGTGACGGTCGCCACCTCCGTCGGTGCACCCTCCGGCCCTGAGCGTACAGCTGCGTCCGCGCGGCCGAGTTCGTCAACCTGCGTCGGCGCCTGTCGACCAGGGGCCGCCCGGCACCCAGTGTCCGAGGGTCACCGACGTGGACACGGCCACAAGCAGCGGTCGGACGAAGGCGTCGAAGCGAGCCACCGCCTCCGTGAGGTCGAGGTGCCCCACCACGACTTTCTCGCGTCGCATCGCAGCCCAGTCCGCCTGCCAGCGGCGGCCCATGAGGACGTCGCGCATGTCGTCCAGCACCCGGGGATCGGGCGGTGTCCCCCGGCGGGCCAACGTCGCCGCCAGCGATCCGACGAGGGACGGGCCGTCGAACTCGAGGCTGGCCGCCATGACCACCACGTCCAGCAGATCCTTGAGCCGGTGCTGCACGAGCGGGAACTTCGACAGGAGAGTCTCGACTTTCTCGGCGACGACGGGGCCGGCCTCGTACGCGAGCACCCGCGCGGGGACGTCGCCGGGCAGGAACGGCTCCAACTCGGCCGCGACCGCCGGCGGGAGAAGCGCGTCGCCGAACCCCACGTCGATGCGGAGGTCCGCCTCGGTCTGGCCGATCCTGGCGCGCACGAACACCTTCACGCCGTCGTACCCGTCCTCGTCGTGGTCGGCCGGCACCGCACGGACGCCCGCGGGGTCGAAGGCGACCCCATCGTCGACCTGGATCGCGACGATGTCCCGGAACCGCTGCCGCATCTCGTCCGGGTCGGGAGGTCCGTGGCTCCGCAGGACGTCGATGTCGCGGGTGAAACGGTGGGGAGCACGGACGAGGTGCGCCACCAGCACCCCGCCCTTGAGGACGAACTCGCCAACCTGCGGGGATCGCCCGAGGCGGTAGAGCAGGCGGTCCATGGCGTAGGCGACGAAGCCGTCGTCCCGCGCAAGACGGCGCTCCCGGGCGCGGTTGGCCACGCGCTGGGAAACGGAGCGGTCGGTCGGGCGGCGGCGGCTCATCCCAGGAGCATCCCCGTGAGCACCGGTTCGATGCGGGACCAGGCTCCCAGGCGTCGGGCCAGGCGGGAGAAGCGGGGGAGGTCGAAGCCTTTCCCAGCGATGCGGCGGCGCAGGGCGTGGAGCGCGTGCTCGGACGCGATGCGCCCGGGGTAGCGCCAGAGGTCGATCACCGTGCGGTCCGCCCCGGTGACCCGGACGGCCACACCGTGGACCGTCAGCGTCTCCACGCCGTTGTCCTCGTCGTGGGACGGATCGATCCTCCACCGCGCCACCTGGACGAGCTCCAGCGGGAAGGCGCGACTGCGGGGGAAGGACGCTCCTTTGGGGGAGAGCAGCCAGGTGCCGCCCGCGAAGGCGTCGGTGAGGTCGTGGTGGTGCGCAGCGGTGAGCAGACCGGCGACGACCGATGGGAAGCGAAGGGACCACGCGGCCGCCTCCGACAGGACATGCCGTGGAACCCTGGCTCCCAGGTAGATCCCGGGGGCAAGGCGCTCGATGGATCCCTCCGCCTCCATCCGGGCCATGGCCGGGGCCGACACCCCCAGGCTGCCGGCGCGCAGCAGGACGTCGCCCGCAGCGGCGGTTCGGATGGCCTGGTGATCGGAGGTCTCGAGTGGCACAAAAGTTGTATACCACAGGGCGAGAAGGAGTCAACTTCTGTTCCGCCGCCCTCTGGCGTCCACTCCACCTCGCTGCGCGCACCCGGTCCGCGACCGGCCTCCGCGCCGACCGCCGTCGACGCCTCCCGCGGACTTGAACGAGATGTGTCCGCGTAGAAAGGCAATAATGGTCCACCGAGCAGAGGCCCGGAACCGAGGCCCATCACCCCTTGAACGCGAAACCCCAGGTTTGACGGTGGACCTGGGGTTCAAGTCAAGGATGGCTCCCCACGGCCCGCCATAGAAAGACTATGGGAAGGCGTGGTCTGGACGCGGCGTCTCTGCCCGGCTCGCGCGATGTCGAAGGGAGAGAAGCGGGCTCTCGGCGGAAGGCCCAGCGGTGAGGCGCGGTGGCGCGAGTGGCGTCGGATGCTCGACGAGGGCGTCTACGCGACCCGCGCCGACCTGGCGCGGGGGGAGGGGGTGTCGAGGGCGGCGGTGACGAGGGGGTTGGGGAGGGTGGCGCCCAGGAATGGCCCAGGCCGGATTGAGTAGCGACGAGGCTGAACTTCGACGACGTTGAGCCTACACCTATGCGGGATCGGGGTTCTCTCTCACACTGGTTCTCAGGTCGTTCACGGCCTCGATATCGGCACGCGCCTGGTCGAGGAGGGTGACGGCATGGGCGTCGCCCAGCCCATCCATGCAGCCACGCAGTTCGTCGAACACACACGGATCCCGCAGACCCGCGAGCGTGAAGCGTCGCGCCAACTCGATTTCACGTTCGTGCCGATACAACGGGGGCGTGGTCCCCGCTTGGCGGAAGGCGCCCAGGATGCAGCGCTCCGGCATCGTCACCAGGGCCTGGACCAGATCCAGGTACTGGTCCCGCACCTCCTTGGGAACCTGCTTGTCCTGGACGAGCCCCACAAGACGGTCCGTGATGGCCGGGGCCATGGCGTCGAAGACCTCGCGCAGGGGAGGACGGTCGGTGTGCGCGTCGTTGGCGGAATGCCTCGCGTCCCACAGGACCAGGCTCGTGGTTATCCGCACCACCTCAGCCACGGTGAGCATGGGTGGAAGGCGGCCCTCCTCTATGAGCCGCTCTACACGGGCAGTCGCCTTTTCGGCCTCACAAGCGACGAAGCCGCGTAGCAGGGATGACTTCGAGAACTGCTCCACCAGGTCCGGCTCCTCACGAAGGACCCTGTCGAGAGACGCGGTGGGCGAGAGGCCGGACGAACGTGCCTCGCCCATCTTCGCTGCAAGCGCGCTGTACAGGGAATCAAGGCCCTCCTCGCGCTCGCCCAACTGCACCTTGAACACCACCTCGAGGGCGGGCATGGTGGCGTAGTCGTCTGGGGAAACCAGGGCTGTGGCGAGTGCCGCGATCCCGGCGGCCTCCGTCTGGCGCCGGGAGAGGTGCCCCCTGGTCACCAGGGCGCTGGCGTCGCGGATCAAGTCGTGGACGAGCGTGGGCGTGCCGAGCGAAGGAGCACAGGCCCGGAACAGGGCCGTGGCGTACCACTCCTCGTCATCCATGGTGACCCCCCTCTCCGAGACCTCGTCCAGGACACGCGTCAGGAGCTCCGGGGCGAATCGGATGTGGCCGAGCGGGCCTCCCCTGGCCAGCAGCTCCGGCAGGGCCCCGAAGGCCTCGGTGAGCCCTGCGGTCTCGTCGGCGGTCAGCGCCTGGATCAGGTAAGGGTGATGTCGGTCGGCCAAGTCCTGATGAACGCCAGGGTGGTGGGCTCATCCCTCGGGGGCAGGTCAGAGGCATCTCCGCCGGGAGCGGAAGATGCTCGACCGGCACCCTGGAGGCAGCAGTTCTTGTACTTCCGTCCGCTGCCGCATGGGCAGGCCGCGTTGCGGCCGATACGATGCTCACGCCTCCTGGCCATGACGGGCTCCCGGGGTTGAAGGGGCGGCGAGAGAGGTGCGGCACTATCCCGTTGTTGTTTCCCGATCTCTCCAAGAGAGATCGCTCGCTGGTCAGCAGCACGCGCCCGCCGGCCCGCCGCCGCCGGACCCAGGGTCTGCGCTGCCGCCGAAGCGGTCGAGCCCGTGCCTGTGCCGGTGCTTCTTCCAGCCTTTGTCCAGTTCCTCGAACTCGGCTTCGGTGACGATGCCGGCGTCCCACAACACGAAGAGGGCCGAACGGATCGAGATCCCCTCGATGTTCGACCTCGAGGTCCGCCCACAGCGTGGACAGCGCATGAGGGGCGGGCGGATGCCTTTCACCGACCTGATCTCGGTCCGCAACGCGGTCATCCGGTGGCAGAAGTCGGCAAGC
The DNA here is from genome assembly GCA_041309225.1 of Deltaproteobacteria bacterium. Lineage (GTDB taxonomy): Bacteria > Myxococcota_A > UBA796 > UBA796 > JAFGLY01 > JAFGLY01. The sequence continues at coordinate 7,347 of JBFYZZ010000283.1, forward strand.
TCCTCCCAGGTCGTCGTCCGCGACCAGACCTTCCGAAGTGCCTCGATCATCTCGGGGAACCACACGCGCTGCGCGTCACCTGGAGGCATCCGCCGCCTCCACGTCGGCCAATACCTCGAACATGGCCTGTAGCACCCGGGCCGGCCGCTGAAGGCGATCGATCTCGTCCCCGGCGGACCTCAGATCGAGGTGGAGAGCCAGCGAAACCTCCTTGCTGGTGGACGCTCTCCATGCGCCCTCCAGCACAGTTCTCCCCATGATCTGCACCGGCGCGGCGAGGACCGCGTCGTCGGAGCGGAGGAGGCCGCCTGGTGGCCGGAGAACCTGCACGTCGGGCGCGTCAAGGTCGGCCAGGGATGTGAGCCGGGCCTCCTGGCCTCGCAGGGACTTCACCTCGAAGATGTCGGGTGGCGCGCCGCTGGCCGCTTCGAGCCAGCAGCGGAGCCAGGGGTCGCCGCGCTCCGGGTCGGCCAGGAATCGATCCGCGAGGGTGTACCCGTCGAAGCGGCGCCAGTAGAGCAGCCAGGCCAGGCGGCAGTCCATGCTCGGGATGCGGAACGGGCTCGCCACACCCTCCGATTCGGTCAGTTCCAGCGGCTCCGGCAGCACCTCCGCCGCGAAGGCGACCAGCGTACGTCGTGCCCGCTCCTGCAGGGCGTGCAGGTCTCCGGGCACGGGTGGTGGCGAGCGACGGCCGCAGCACTGCTTGTACCTCCTGCGGCTTCCACAGGGGCAGGGGCCCTCCGGGCGCACCGATCCGCGGTGGACCACGAAGGGGTCGAGCAGTTCTCTCCCCACGTCATGGGCCCTCGCGAACAGGTCCCTGGCCCGCGCCCTGGAGCCAGGCTGCGCCATCCAGGCCTCCGCCAGCTCCCGCGCCGGCCCGTTCCCCCTGGTCTCGGTGATGGTCCAACTGACGAGGTCGATGGCGGCGGTCAAAGGCGGTGCCTCGGTGGCGGCCTCGCGCAGCACCTCGAAGTCGACAGACAGGTTCTTGCATGGGCAGGTCGGGGTGACGCAGAACACCTCGTCCGCGATCCAGGCCCTGGCCCCCAGACAGACGAGGTGCGGCGGATCGAGCGGGAAAATCTGGCGCCGGGAGAGCAGCGTGCCGGGAGACCAGCCGCTGCGAGCCAGGCTGGCCCGTCGGTTGACGCCGGTGAGGGCACGGGCGTACCTGCGCACGGCCATGGCCATGGATGCGCCTTCCTCACCGACGGCGCAGGCCCAGGCGTGCGCCGGCTTGCCGAGGGGCTCGCCCGTACGCGGATCGAGCACGGCGTCTACATCCACGGACGGCTCGCCACCGCAGAGCGCCAGGCGGTAGGGGCTTGCCCGGTCCTCCGGGGGCTCGATGCCTACGGCGTGCACCCGGATCGGCTCGGTCGGGCCGCCGCGCAGGTCCAGGAACTGCAGCGCGGCCTCGGTGATACCACCACGTCGCCGGCGCACGAGCCCCGGCTCCATGGTGGGTGGTCCGGAAACCCGCTCATCCGTGCTCATGGTCAGATCCTGATCATCGCGGGCCAGGTGGGCGGGACCAGCGACGGCGGGGGAGGGTCGGCCGCCAGGTGGTCCGCGAGAGCCCTTCTCAGCACCTCGGACTTCGTCCGGTCCGAGGCAGCCCGGACTCCCCTGATCCTGACGACCGCACGCGCCTCCCTGGCCAGCACGATGGCCTTGATCCAGGCGTCGAAGCTACCCCACATGATGAAACGGCAGGCGGCCTTGTCGAACCAGTCCTCCCGCGAGATACGGACGGCTTCCGCCTCCTCCGGGACGTCGATCACGATGAGCACGCCGTGGCGGCCTCGCGCGTACTGGAGCGCGGTGTACGGGCAGTCCGTGAAGTCCGTTCCCAGCATCCGCTTTACGAGGTCCGGCCGGTAAGGGTGCTTCAGGCCTCGGTACAACCTCAAAGCGACTCCCACCGCATGGCCTCGCCATGGTGGCTGACTCGAGGTTTCATCCTCGCCTCCGCGCCGTGAGGTGAGAAGGCACCACCGGCTTCATGACCGGTGGAGACCGTTCTCTGGGGAGGCCGACAAGAGGGACGATGATCTCGGTGCTCGGCCCATCGGAGGAGGTCGCTGCCATCAGGTCGCATGGTGCCTCCCAAGGTCGCTGTTGAAGGCGCGGTGGAGGAGGGAGGAGAAGAGGTCGTCAAGCCCTTCGATTGCGGACGACACGCGGCCACGTTCATCCGAGACACCCCAGACCGCCTGGGCGAAGCGACGCTGAATAGCGAGCAGAGGCACTGGGGCATCGAGGTCCAGCAATTTCTCCTGCGAGACGTTGAGCATCGAGCCGCTTGTGCCGGTCGCCTGCTTGGTGAGGGTGGAGCGGAACCCCTCCTCAGCCAGAAGGAACCGAAGCCACTCGACGACGGCCAGGTCAGGGTTGCAGACTATTCGCCAGAGCTTGTCGGGGAGGAACAGGCTGGGCACGTCCTTGTCGACAAGGCACGTTGCTGCGACAAGCTCCCTCGTGTTTGCTCGGCTGAACAGGAGATCGCCGCGCCG
>JBFYZZ010000284.1:0-19518 GCA_041309225.1 Deltaproteobacteria bacterium
CACCGCCGCGCCCCCCCGCAGCCGTCCGGCCGCCACCAGGGCCCGCAGGCGGTCCGCCACCTGACGCCAGATCGGCGTGGGGTCGGCGGGGTCCAGATGGAGGAACGGTGGCACGGCGGGAGGACTGGTGGTCTGGTGTACTAGTACAGTAGCACACTTGGACGGAAGGTGGGTACCAGGTCGGCCTCATGACGTCAAGAAGGGCACTTGTGTCCCCCGAACCCCCCCCTGGGACACAACGCCACTTGCTGGCGCAGCAAGTCGACTTGTGCCCATCGAAGGGGCCAAAATTCGGACACATGTCGCCGTCATGACGTCAAGAAGGCGAGATGCATCCGTCAAAGACCTTCATTTCAGGACAGAACTCCACTTGCTGCGGCAGCAACACGACTTGTGTCCAGCGAAGGGGCCAGGAATCGGACACATGTCGCCGTCATGACGTCAAGAAGGCGACTTGTGTCCCCTCCTCCAGCGAGCGTCTCCGGCAGTGATGCGCGATCACGCCGCATCCACTCCCGACCACGCGAGAGGCGCCGGTGGCGTCCGATGGTGCCAGCGTGGGATCGACGGGGTCCAGGTGGAGGGGCCCGATCCGTCTCGCATCGGCCCGGGTGAGCCGTCACCCCGCGAGTTGCGAGACGCCCGGGGGCCCGATCCGTCTCGCATCGGCCCGGGTGAGCCGTCACCCCGCGAGTTGCGAGACGCCCGGGGTCCCGATCCGTCTCGCATCGGCCCGGGTGAGCCGTCACACCGCGAGTTGCGAGACGCCCGGGGGCCGGCGAACCGACCGCGCGATCGCCACGCGTGTCCCCGCCCGTCCCGCGCGACCCGGACACTTCCTGCCCCACGCGCTTGACGCCCCTCCCCCCTCCGAATAGTGGACATCCGTTCAAGTCCTCGCCGCAACACCGCAGGAGCCCCCCATGCCCATCGACCCCCAGCGCGCCAAGGCCATCGAGGCCGCCATCGGCAGCATCGAGCGCGCCTTCGGCAAGGGCGCGGTCATGCGCCTCGATTCCGACACCCACGTCGAGCTCGACACCATCTCCACCGGCTCGCTCGCCCTCGACATGGCGCTCGGGGTGGGCGGCATCCCCCGCGGCCGGGTCACCGAGATCTACGGCCCCGAGGCCAGCGGCAAGACCACCCTCGCGCTCCACTGCATCGCCGAGGCCCAGAAGGCCGGCGGCGTGGCCGCGTTCATCGACGCCGAGCACGCGCTCGACGTTTCGTACGCCCGTGCGCTCGGCATCCACACCGAGGAGCTGCTGATCTCCCAGCCCGACCACGGGGAGCAGGCCCTCGAGATCGCCGACACGCTCGTGCGCTCCGGCGCGATCGACATCGTGGTGGTGGACTCGGTCGCGGCCCTCGTGCCGCGCGCCGAGATCGAGGGCGAGATGGGCGACATGCAGCCCGGCGCCCAGGCCCGCCTCATGAGCCAGGCGCTCCGCAAGCTCACCGCCAGCATCCACAAGTCCAACTGCTCGATGGTGTTCATCAACCAGGTCCGGTACAAGATCGGCGTGATGTACGGCAACCCCGAGACCACCAGCGGGGGCAACGCGCTCAAGTTCTACGCCTCGGTCCGGCTCGACATCCGCCGGATCGCCGGCATCAAGGAGGGCGAGCAGGAGGTCGGGAGCCGGGTCCGGGTCAAGATCGTCAAGAACAAGCTCGCCCCGCCCTTCCGCAAGGTCGAGTTCGATGTCATCTTCGGCAAGGGCATCTCGTCCGACGGCGAGGTGCTCGACCTCGGCGTCGCGGCCAACCTCGTGAAGAAGAGCGGTTCCTGGTACGCCCTCGACGACGACCGCATCGGCCAGGGGCGCGAGAACGCCATCGCCTGGTTGCGCGAGCACCCCGACCGCCGGGCCGGCCTCGTCCAGGCCATCCGCACGAAGCACGGCCTCGTCCTCCCGGGCGAGAACGGTGCGGAGCCAGCCGAGGACTGACGGCCGGTCGGGCGTGTCACCGCCCCCCGCCTCCGTCCCGGCGCGGCACCGGGGCGCCCACATCCTCCTTGAACCCCCACGAAGGGCCGTGTACGGTGTCTCAAGACGAGGAGCGCCCTTCCCCGCGTGCTCCCGACGTCCGGAGTCCGGCATGCACGGCACGCTCCTCCTGGTCTCCTGGCTCCTCCTCTCCGCATGCGGCGGCGACGAGGATGCCGAGGTCGATGCCGACGGCGACGGGTACACCGTCGCGGACGGCGACTGCGACGACGACGACGCGGCCATCCACCCCGGCGCGGACGAGGTATGCGACGACGCCGACAACGACTGCAACGGCCTCGTCGACGACGATCCGTCCGACGCGGACACCTGGTACGCCGACGCCGACGCCGACGGCCACGGCGATCCCAGCGACTCCACCTCCGCGTGCGAGCCCCCCTCCGGGTACGTCGAGCCGGGCGACGACTGCGACGACGGCGATCCCGCGGCCCACCCCGGCGCCGAGGAGATCTGCGACGGCGCCGACAACGACTGTGACGGCGCGGTGGACGAGTCGGGCGAGCCCGTGACCTGGTACCGCGACCTCGACGCCGACGGCTACGGCGTGGACGACGACACGGTCGTCCAGTGCACAGAGCCCGAGGGGTACGCCCTCCACGGCGGCGACTGCGACGACGCCGATCCGGGCCGCAACCCCGGGGCCGACGAGTGGTGCGACGGCATCGACCAGAACTGCGACGGAGTGATCGACGACGATCCCATCGACGGCCAGGTCTGGTACACCGACGCCGACCACGACGGCTACGGCGATCCCGCCTCCGGCGAGCGGCGCTGCGACCGGCCGGAGGGCGCGGTCGACGACGGCACCGACTGCGACGACACCCGCGCCAGCGTCCACCCGGGCGCGGTCGAGATCTGCGACACCCTCGACAACGACTGCGACGGCTCCGTGGACGAGGGCGCCACCGAGCCCGCTACCTGGTACGCCGACGCCGACCACGACGGCTACGGCGATCCCGACACCTCCATGGAGACCTGCGAGCCGCCCGAGGGCTGGCTCCTCGACGACGGCGACTGCGACGACGGCGACCCCGCCATCCACCCGGGGGCGGCCGAGGACTGCGACGGTGTGGACCAGGACTGCGACGGCCTGATCGACGACGGCGCCCCGGGCGACGAGACCTGGTACGCCGACACCGACGCCGACGGCTACGGCGACCCCGACGCCACCACGCTCGCCTGCGCGCCCCCCGAGGGCTACGTCGCCGACGCCACCGACTGCGACGACACCGACGCCGGCACCCACCCCGGCGCCGACGAGTACTGCAACTCCCTCGACGACGACTGCGACGGCAGCGCCGACGAGGGCGTGCCCGTGGACGCCCCCCGCTGGCGGCAGGATGCCGACGGCGACACCTACGGCAACGAGGCGACCTCCTGGCGCCGGTGCACCAAGCCGCGCACCTGGGTCGCCGACGTCGAGCCCTACGACTGCGACGACACCGACGCCTCGATCCATCCCGGAGCGGAGGATCCCTGCGACGGGATCGACAACGACTGCAACGGCGTGGTGGACGACGGCGAGGGCGATCCCTGGTACGCCGACACCGACGGCGACGGCTACGGGGATCCGGGGAGCACCACCTCGTCCTGCTCGGAGCCTCCCGGCTACGTCGCCGACGCCACCGACTGCGACGACACCGACGCCGACACCCATCCCGGCGCCGACGAGGGATGTGCCGACGGCGTCGACAACGACTGCGACGGCGCCTTCACACCCTGCGGCCTCACCCTGGGCGATGCGGGGGCCGTGTTCCAGGGCACGGCGGCCAACGACAACCTCGGCGTGGCGCTCGCGGCCGGCGACTTCGACGGCGACGGCGCCTCCGACATCGTACTGGGCGCCGAGTACGCGGACACGGCCCGCCTGACCAACGCCGGAGCGGCCTACCTCTTCTACGGGCCGGTGGCCGACGGCACGGTCTCGGCCTCCACGGCCGACGCGATCCTCGTCGGCGCCGCGTCCTCCGACCAGGCCGCCACGGCCCTGGCCGGCGGCTGGGACGTGGACGCCGACGGCTTCGACGATCTGCTCGTGTCCGGAAAGAAGAACGAGGCCGGTGTCGGCACCGCCACGGGCGAGGCCTACCTCTGCTTCGGGCCCATCGCGAGCGGCACCGCGTCGCTCGGCAGCGCCGACGTCACCTTCAGCGGCAACTCGATCTACGACTACGCCGGCATCTACCTCTCCTTCGGCGGAGATCTCGATGCCGACGGATACGCCGACATCGTCGTCGCCGCCGACAGCGACGACGCCTACGGCGCCAACGCCGGCACCCTCTACGTCCTGTACGGTCCGCGCACCGTCGACGTGAGCCTCTCCCGCGCCGACGTCGCGATCGGCGGCGAGACGGCCTACGACTACGCCGGGGTGCCCGCCGCCGCCGGCGACGTGGACGGCGACGGCCAGGACGATCTGCTGGTCGGCGTGGCCCTCCAGGACGGCGACGGCACCGATGCCGGGCGAGCCTACCTCCTCCTCGGGAGCGGGCTCGCCAGTGGCGATCTCTCCGGCGCCGACGCGATCCTCGGGGGCACCTCAGGCGACCGCCTCGGGACCGCCGTCGCCGGCGCGGGCGACATGGACGACGACGGCTACGCGGACGTCCTCCTGGGCGCCCCCCGCGTCGACGACGGTGCGAGCGATGCCGGCGCCGTCTACCTCGTGTACGGGCCGGTGAGCGGCACCGCCGACGCCGCCGATGTGGCGGGCCTCGTGGTCCTGGGCACCGCCTCTGGCGGCCACCTCGGGACGGCCCTGAGCGGCGGCGTGGACACCGATGGCGACGGCGGGATCGACCTCCTGGCCAGCGCCAGCGCCGTGTCCTCCTCGGCGGGCGCGACGTACCTCTTCCTCTCCCCCGATGCCGGCACCTGGTCCGACACCGACGCCGACGCCACGCTGGAGGGCGAGGCCGCCGGCGACCTGTCCGGCGCCTCTGTCCTCTTCGCGGGTGACGTGGCGGGGGGGGGCCTGCCCGACAGCGTGCTCGTGGGCGCCACCCTCAACGACGGCAGCGCGTCGTCCGCGGGTGCGGCCTACCTGGTCCGCGGCCTCACGGAGTAGGCCGGCCGGCTGTCCGATCCGCGGGAATCCGGGTACGTTTCCGGGCCCCGGGGCGCTCCCGGGCCGTCCGCTTCCGAGGTCCCACCGTGCAGGCTGCCGAGATCCGCGCCCGCTTCCTGGCGTTCTTCCGCGCACGCGGCCACGAGGTCGTGCCCTCGTCGCCGCTCGTGCCCCAGAAGGACCCCACCCTGTTCTTCACGAACGCCGGGATGGTCCAGTTCAAGGACGTCTTCACGGGCGCGGAGCGCCGGCCGTACCGCCGGGCCGTCTCGGTCCAGAAGTGCCTCCGCGTGAGCGGCAAGCACAACGACCTCGAGAACGTCGGCCACACCCCGCGCCACCACACGTTCTTCGAGATGCTGGGGAACTTCTCCTTCGGCGACTACTTCAAGGCCGACGCCATCCCCTTCGCCTGGGAGCTGCTCACCCGCGACCTCTCGCTCCCCGCCGACCGCCTCTGGGTGACCGTCCACCACTCCGACGACGAGGCCTTCGACCTCTGGCGCGACGCCGTGGGCGTGCCCACCGACCGGATCCAGCGCCTGGGCGACAAGGACAACTTCTGGGCCATGGGCGAAACCGGCCCGTGTGGGCCCTGCTCGGAAGTCCACTTCGACCACGGCGACGCCCACGGCCCCGGGGGCGGGCCCGCCTCCGAGAGCCCCCGGTACGTCGAGATCTGGAACCTCGTGTTCATGCAATACGAACGGCGGGCCGACGACACGCTCGTGCCCCTGCCGCGGCCGTCCATCGACACGGGCGCGGGTCTCGAACGCATCGCCGCCGCCAGCCAGGGCGTCTTCAGCAACTACGACGCCGACTGCTTCACCCCGATCATGGCCCGGATCGCCGATCTCGCGGGGATCGAGCCCGGGCGGGACCAGACGGCGGACGTGGCCCTGCGTGTGGTCGCCGACCACGCGCGTGCCGCCGCGTTCCTCGTGGCCGACGGCGTGATGCCCGCCAACCTCGAGCGCGGGTACGTGCTGCGCCGGATCCTGCGCAGGGCGATCCGGTACGGCGTGACGATCGGCGTCCGCGACCCCTTCCTGTGGAAGGTGGCCGACACCGTGGTGGACCTCATGGGCGAGGCGTATCCCGACCTCGTGGCGCGCCGCGCCTTCGTCGGGGAGGTCATCCGCACCGAGGAGGAGCGGTTCGCCGAGACCCTCGAGCGCGGCCTCGGGCTCCTGGCGCGGGCCATCGAGGCCCTCCCGGCCTCGGGGCCACGCGTGCTGGACGGCGCCCTCGCGTTCCGGCTCCACGACACCTACGGGTTCCCGCTCGACCTCACCCAGATCATCGCCGCCGAGCAGGGCATGTCCGTGGACGAGGCCGGCTACCAGGCCGCGCTCGAGGCGCAACGGGACCGCGGTCGGGCCGCATGGAAGGGGTCGGGCGAGGTGGCCATCGAGGACCTCTTCCACGACCTCGCGCGCGAGTGCCCCACGCAGTTCACCGGCTACGAGCGGACGGAGGGTGACGCCGTCGTCCACGCGCTCGTGGACGGGGGCGCCCGGGTGGATGCGCTCGCGGCCGGCCGGGAGGGGCTCCTGGTGGTCGACGCGACCCCCTTCTACGGGGAGTCCGGCGGCCAGGCCGGAGACACCGGCGAGATCCGCGGCTCCGGGGGTGCCCTGGCCGAGGTGCTCGACGCGACCCGCCCCCACCCGGACCTGGTGGTCCACCGGGTGCGGGTCCGCGAGGGCGAACTGCGGAGGGGCGACGCCGTCCGCCTCGTGGTGGACGCCGCCCTCCGCGACGCCACCCGGCGCAACCACTCGGCGACCCATCTCCTCCACGCCGCGCTGAAGCGGGTGCTCGGGCCCCATGTGGCCCAGAAGGGATCGCTGGTCACCTCGGATCGGCTGCGCTTCGACTTCTCGCACGTCAAGGCCCTGGAGCCGGCCGAGATCGAGGCCGTCGAGGATCGGGTGCAGGAGCGGATCCTGGCCAACGACACGGTGGACACCGCGCTCATGTCGCAGGAGGAGGCCCGGGCCTCCGGGGCCGAGGCGCTCTTCGGCGAGCGGTACGGCGAGCGGGTCCGCGTGGTGCGGGCCGGGGCATTCTCGGCGGAGCTGTGCGGCGGCACGCACGTCCGCCGCACGGGCGACATCGGGGGGTTCCGCGTGGTGCAGGAGATCGGCATCGCGGCCGGCGTCCGGCGCATCGAGGCCCGCACGGGCATGCACGCGCTGCGCCACGCCCGTACCCAGGAGCGGACGCTCCTGGCTGTGGCCGAGCGGCTCCGCGCCGCGCCCGACACGCTCCTCGAGCACGTGGACCGCCTGCTCGCCGAGCGCCGGGCCCTGGAGAAGGAGAACGAGGCCCTGCGCCGGGAGGCGGTCCGGTCCGCCTCGGGCGATCTCCTGGCCGGGGCCCGGACCATCGGGGACTTGAGCGTCCTGGCCGCCGAGCTCCCCGGCGATCCCGCCGCACTCCGCGAGGAGGCCGAGCGCCTGCGCGACCGCCTGGGCGAGCGTGCCGTGGTGGTACTGGGATCCCGGGCCGGGGGCCAGGTTCGCATCGTGGCCTGCGTCGCCCGGCCCATCGCGGGCCGGTCGGTCCACGCGGGGGAGCTCGTCCGCGCCGTCGCCGCCCGGGTCGGCGGAGGGGGCGGAGGCCGCCCGGACATGGCCCAGGCGGGGGGGAAGGATCCGGCGGCCTTGCCAGAGGCCCTCGAGATGGTCTACACCTTGCTGGGCGGGGCCGCGCCGGTCCCGTAACCGCCGCCCGTCTCTCCCCGGTCGGCCGATCGCGTTCCGCGGCCTCCCGAGCCGCCCGCTCCTCCCATGCCCCACGCTCCCGGTACCCCCCCCCGCGACTTCGGCGTCGTGCTCAACACCAACGCCGGGCGGGTGACGCCGCGCCTCGCGCGCCGCATCACGGACGTGGTCGGCCGCGATCGGGTCTTCCTCACGCGCAGCCCGGACCACGCCCGCGAGGTCGTGGAGACGTGCGTGGAACGCGAGTACGGCGCGATCTTCGCCGGCGGCGGCGACGGTACCATCGTGAGCGTGATCAACCTCCTGCACGGGCTGCGCGACCGCACGGCCCGGATGCCGGCGCTCGGGGTGCTGCGCCTCGGCACCGGCAACGCCCTGGCCCGCTGGCTCGGCTCCCGCTCGCCCCTACGGGACCTCGGCCGGTATGCGCGAGGCGACGTGCACCGCGTGTTGACGGTGCCCATGGTGGAGGCCGAGGGCACCCTCTTCCCCTTCGCGGGCCTCGGCAACGACGCCGCCCTCCTCAACGACTACAACGCCCTGAAGCGGGCCGCCCGCGGCACCTGGTACGAGCGCACCTGCATCGGCCTCCCGGGCTACCTCCTGGCCGCGTTCAGCCGGACGATCCCGAACTACCTCTTCCGTCCGCGGCCCGAGGTCCAGATCATCAACCTCGGCTCGCCGGCCGTCCGCATCGACGTGGACGGTCGCCCCGTGGGGCCTCCCGTGCCCGAGGGCGAGATCCTGTACGAGGGCCCGATCTCCATCGTGGGGGCCGCCACCACGCCCTACTACGGGTACGGGCTCAGGCTCTACCCGCACGCCAGGCGCCACCGGGAACGCTTCCACCTGAGGATCATCGACCTGACCCCCCTCCAGTCCGTGTCCGTGCTGGTCCCCGCCTGGCGGGGCCGCCTCGACCACCCCCACGTCCACGACTGGCTGGCCGACCGGGTGCGCGTCCGGTTCAACGAGGCCATCCCGTACCAGCTCGGTGGCGAGGCCCGGGGCTACCGCAACGAGGTCACGTTCGGCCTCGGCGCCTGGCCCGTGCCGATGGTGCGCCGGGCCTGAACCGGTCAGGACTCCCGGAGCATCCGCTCCAACCGGGCGGTCTGGCGCCGCACCTCGCCGTCGTCGAGGGGCCGGGCGTGCAGGGTCTCGAGGAGGCTCCGTGCCCCGCGGACGTCGCCCTCCTGGACAAGCGACTGTCCGAGCAGCGCGCGCGCGAGATCCGCGTCCGGGCTGCCGGGCCAGGTCTCGAGCAGCCCGCGGAGACGCCCGGACGCGGCCTTCCATGCCTCGCGGCGGAAGTAGAACCGGCCGATCACGAGCTCCTTGCGGGCGAGGCGGGCCCGGCCCGCGTCGAGCAGCACCCGTACCTCGTCGAGGTGCTCGCTCTCCGGGTACCGGGCGCCGAAGCCCGCCCAGACATCCACGGCCTGGCGGGTCCAGGTCTGGTCGCGGGCAGCCACCGAGGGCGCCTTGCGCCAGAGGCAAAGGCCCGTGCGGTAGCTGGCGTAGTCGCCCCGACCATGGCGCGGATGGAGGCGGTTGAAATCCTCGTAGGCCATCCGGGCCTGGTCGTACTCGCCCTTCTTGAAGTGCAGGTCGGCGATGGCCAGCTCCGCGAGGACGGCGTGGGGATCGTCGCGCTCGTAGTTGCGGAGGTGGTTGAACTGCTCCAGGGCCTTCACGTAGTAGCCGCGGCGCATGTACCTCAAGCCGAGCTCGTAGCGCTCCTCGGGGGTGATCCGGTCCCCCCGCCCGGCGAGGGCCGGGGGGGCGAGGAGGAGGACGAGGAGCAGGAGGGCGAGCGTCCGACGCAAGGGAGGTCTCGGGCGGGCCGGGGGCCCGCCAAGATAGCCGATCCACGTTGACTTGGAACCCCTCGCGGGTAGATTCGCCTCCCTGCCCCCACGCCCCCCCGGCAGGGGACACGTGCCGGATCCCAGAGGGAGAACCGTGCGGACCCCTGCCAGCAGCCGTCTCGTGGTGACCACTGCCGCCCTCGCGGGGTTCCTGCTCGGCGTGGCCTTCTCGGTGGGGGGCCGCCTCTCGCGGGCCTCGCACGCGAACCCCCGCGATCCGGCGTCGATCCCGGCCATCGCCGAGGACGATCCCCTCCCCCGGTCGCCGGGTGCGCCCGGTGTGGAGGCACGCCGGACCGCCGTGGTGGAGGCCGTGGCCCGCGCGGCCCCCGCCGTGGTCAGCATCGACACCGAGGTCCCGGTCCAGTCCCCGTTCACCGTGTTCTCCGGGCGCTCCGGATCCGCGCGCAGCGAGGGATCGGGGACCCTCATCCGGGCCGACGGCATCGTCCTGACGAACGCCCACGTGGTGGACGGCGCCTCCCGCATCACCGCCACCCTGGCCGACGACTCCTCCTACACCGCCTCCCTCGTGGGTCTCGACGAAAACCTCGACCTGGCCGTCCTCCAACTCGAGGACGCCCGGGACCTGCCCGTCATCCCCCTGGGCACCTCCGACGACCTCCTGCTCGGCGAGCCCGTCATCGCCATCGGCAACCCGTTCGGGCTCGGCCACACCGTCACCACCGGGGTGGTCTCCTCCAAGCGCCGGTCCCTCGAGGTCGCCGAGCGCGTGTTCCAGGACTACATCCAGACCGATGCCGGCATCAACCCGGGCAACTCCGGGGGTCCGCTGCTCAACGTCCACGGCCACCTCATCGGCATCAACACCGCCATCCGGCGGGACGCCGAAAACATCGGGTTCGCCATCCCCGTGGACCGGGCCGCCAAGGTGGCCCGGGACCTCCTCCAGTACGGGAGCGTGCGGGCACCCTGGCTCGGCGTGGCGCTCGCCGACGTCGGTGGCCCCCGGTACCGCGGCACCGAGGTGGCCGAGGGCGCGGTCCTGGTGGAGACCGTGGACCCCGAGGGCGCGGCCGAGGGCGTCCTCGAGCGGGGCGACATCCTGCTCCAGGCCGGGGGACGCCCGGTCCGCAGCCGGGCCGACCTCAACCTGTGGCTCGCCACCCGCAAGCCCGGGGAGGCGGTCCAGGTCCAGGGGCTCCGCGACGGCCAGCCCTTTCAGGCCGAGATCCAGGCCCGGGCGTGCCCGAACACCATCGGGGTCCGGCTCCTGGCCCAGGCCCTCGGCATCGAGGTCCAGGCCCTCGACGCCCGGACCGCCCGCGCCTACGGCCTGGGCGGCGTGGCCGGCGTGGTCGTGGCCACCGCCCGTCGCGACGGCTCCTTCGCCAAAGCCGGCCTCCGGGCCGGCGACGTGATCCTCGCCGTCCACGGCGCCGTGATCCGCAACCCGGCCGACCTCGAGGCCGCCCTCGCCCGGGCGCGCGGCGCCCATGCCGATTCCGTGCTCCTCACCGTCCAACGGGGCCCCTACCGGGGCCACGTGGAGGTGGCCCTCTGACCCCCGGGGAGACCCCATGACCTCCGACCCTCCGGACCCTTCCTGCCGCGAGCTCCCGGTGACGTTCTCCGCCCTCGTCTGGAGCCTGGCCCAGTCCGCCCTGGTCCACATGGGCGAGGTCGCGAACCCCGAGACGGGCCGAGTCCAGCCCGACCTGGCCATGGCCCGGCACACCATCGATCTCCTCGAGATCCTCGAGTGCAAGACGCACGGCAACCTCGACGAGGAGGAGCGGAAGCTGCTCGGCGGGGTCCTCTACGAGCTCCGGGTCAAGTTCGTGGCGGCCCGGAGCCCGACCCCCTCCTGATCGCGCCGTCCACGGGATCCGGGGCCGGTCCAGGGCCGGGGCCCGCCGGTTGACAGGAACCGGTCCGACCGGTATCCTTCGCCGACCCCTGCCCGCCGGAACCGGCGGATCGTGGAGCCTCCATGGACCGGCACACCCTCACCCTCCTGGCCACCGGCGGCCTGTTCCTCGCCCTCAGCCTCCCGGCCTGCAACTCCGGGGACGACACCGGCGGCGACTCCGGCACCGAGGACTGCGGCGTCACGGTGGAGGCCACCGTCCCGGTGGAGGGCGCCAGCGACGCCTACTACCGGGCCGCCGTGGAGTTCCACCTGTCCGATCCCGACCCCGAGGGCGACCCCACGGTGCTCCTGGCCGGCCCGACGGGCGAGGTGGCCGGCGTCACGGAGCTCTCCGACGACCGGCGGATCGTGTCCTTCCGACCCTCCGCCCCCCTCGAGCCCCTGACCGACCATTCCGCGAAGCTCGAGTCCTGCGCGGGCGAGTCCGTCCTCCACTTCCGCACTGGCGATCTCGGCGCCGACCTCACCGCGGACCTCGACGGCCGGACCTACCTCCTCGACCTCACCACCGCCCGCTTCGTGGAGCCGGCCAACATCGGGGCCTTCATCGCGGGGTACCTCACCATCGACATCCTCGTGGGCGTGGTGGATGCCGAGCCCGGTTCCACCCTGGACATGATCGGCGCGGTGGCCGTGTCGGGCTCGGATCCGCCCGTCCAGAACCTCTGCGTCCCCACCTTCACCTTCCCCCAGGCCGGGTTCGGGGACGCCCCGTACTTCCAGGTCGGCCCGACCGACACCACGGTGGCCGTGGCCGGGGGCAGCATGACCATCCACGGGCTGGACGTCGCGGGGACCTTCGCCAGCGACGGCAGTGCCTTCGGCGGGGGCGTGCTGTCGGGCACGATCGATGCCCGCGACTTCGTCGGCGTCTTCCCCGGCATCAAGACCCCCGAGGACTTCTGCGATCTCACCGCGGATTTCGAGGCGCCGTGCGTGGCCTGCGACTACGAGGGCGGCGACGGCTCCAACCTCTGCCTCGCGCTCGTGGCCGATCAGATCGTGGCCCCGGAGCTGCCTAGCGTCGCGATCGACCCGGTGGCGCTCGAGAACTGCCACGAGGGCTGCAAGGACACCTCGGGCTGCCCGTAGATCCGGACGCGCCCCTCAGGGCGGGGGGATGTCGAGCCCGGCGTCGTGGCAGAAGGCCACGAAGTCCGCAGGCGGCGGTGCGGAGAAGTCCATGTCCTCGCCCGAGATCGGGTGGTGGAACCCGAGGCGCGCCGCGTGGAGGAGCTGGTGGTCCAGGCGGGGCGTCCACGCGGCGAGCGCCGCGGGGAGGCGGGCCCGCCGGCCGCCGTAGAGCGGATCGCCCACCAGGGGGTGGCCGATGGAGGCGAGGTGCACCCGCACCTGGTGGGTACGCCCGGTCTCCAGGCGGCAGGACAGGAGGGCCACTCCACCGGCCGCGGCGAGCCGCCGCCAGCGGGTCACCGCGCGCCGCCCACCCGTGGCGACGACCGCGAACCGGAGCCGGTCGCGCGGGTGGCGGGCCAGCCGGGTGTCCACGGTGCCCTCCGAGGTGGACGGCTCGCCGTGGACCACGGCGAGGTACTCCCGGCGTGTGGTCCGCAGCAGGAACTGGGCCTGCAGGCGCCGGAGCGCGAGGTCGTGGCGCGCCACCACCAGGAGGCCGCTCGTGCCCTTGTCGAGCCGGTGCACCACGCCCGGCCGCTCGTCCCCCCTCGCGGCCGCCAGGTCCGGGAAGGCGTGGAGGAGGGCATGGACCAGCGTGCCCGATCGGTGGCCCCGAGCCGGGTGCACCACGAGCCCGGCGGGCTTGTGGATCACCACCACGTCGCCGTCGGCGTAGCGGATCTCGAGGGGGATCGCCTCGGCCACGAGGTCCGTCGGCGGGGGCGGGGGCACGCGGACCTCGAGGGCCTCGCCGCCCCGGAGCCGCAGCGAGGGCCGGGCCGGGCGCCCGTCCACGGTCACGGCCCCCTCCCGCACCAGCGCCTGGAGGCGGGTCCGCGAGAGGTCGGGGAGCAGGGTCGCCAGGGCCCGGTCGAGCCGCCCGCCCTCCGCGGGCGCGCGGAGCGCCCGGACGCTAGTCACGTCCGCGGGTCATCCGGGTGACGTACCCCTCGACGAGCGAGGCCTCGTCGAGGCCCAGGATCCGGGCCACCTGCTCGAGGTAGCCCCGGACGAACGTCTGGGCGGGCAGGTGCGCGAAGTCGTCGGTCTCGACGGCGACGAGGTACCGCTCGGAGATGTGCGTGGAGGCCGCGATCTGCGCCAGGGTGACCCCCCGGACCTCCCGGACGCGGCGGATCAGGGCGCCGCTCCAGCCGTGCTGCCGGAGGAGCGTGGGGAGATCGGTGGCCAGCTCCGGGGCGGCGCTCCCCGGGTCGGTGGGCGCCACCTCCTCGACGGTGACCACCGCGAGGCGGGGCTGCCGGGCCGTGGGCGTGGGCGGAGGCCGCTGGACGCTCAGGCGGGGCTGCGCCGGGGCAGGCGCGGCCACCGGCGGGGGGGGCGGAGGCGAGGCCACGGGCCGGCGATCGTCGGTGACGGGCAGCTCGGTGAGGACGCGCACGAGGTCGAGCGAGGCCTGGGCGGCCGGGTCGAGGAAGGAGGCGGACACCTGGGCCCACAGCTCGTCGGCGGTGTGGGCCGCGGAGGGATCGGCGAGGTCGAGGAAGCGATCGTAGCGGGCCCGGCGCGCTGGATCCGACAGGACGACCCAGGCCTCGTCGAGTGCGACCCGGTCCTCCTCCAGGCGCACGGGATCCTCGCCCCGGTCGCGCGCCGCCCGGAAGCGCTGGGCAAGGCTGGCGTGCGCCTGCTCCCAGGCGCCGCGGACCAGTGCGGGATCGGCGTCGCGGGCGACGTGGAGCGTCTCGTAGAACGTGGGCTTCATCCGGGACCCCCTATCCCCGCGCCCGGCCGACGGCCGCGCAGAGGAGCGTCTCGATCTCGGGGTCCTCCCCCGGCAGCAGCGTACGGGGGTCGACCCACACGGCGTCCAGGGCCACCCGCACGAGCACGGGCGGGCTCCCCGCCCGCAACTCGGTCGCCAGTCGATCCGGGGGGAGGCCCCGGATCGCCACCGCCCACGACGGGACCGGCAGCTCGGGCAGGGCACCGGCCCCGGCCCGGGCCTCCACGGGCTCGACGGTGAGCGCGAGCCCCAGGTCGGCCCACCGGCCGGCCAGGGCCTCGGCCCGCGCGCGCACACGGGCAGGGTCCATCCGCATGCACGCCAGGGCCGGGATCCCGTCCGCCCGGCCGGCCAGGTGGAGACGCAGCGTGGCGTCGAGGGCGGCGAGCACGAGCTTGTCCACGCGGAGCGCGCGGTACAGCGGGTGCCGGCGCATGCGGGTCACGAGGTCGCGGCGTCCCACGGCGATGCCGCACTGCGGCCCGCCCAGCAGCTTGTCGCCGCTGAACGTGACCACGTCCACGCCGGCCGCCACCACCTCGGGCACGGTGGGCTCCTCGGGGATCCCCTCCACGAGGTTCCCGGATCCGAGGTCCTCGAGCAGCCACCGGCCGTGGGCCGCGGCCAGCGCGGCGAGGTCCCGGCGGAGGGGCCGCTCGGTGAACCCGACGATCCGGAAGTTGGAGGTGTGCACCCGCAGGAATCCCACCACGTCGTCGGAGAGCGCGGACTCGTAGTCGGAGAGCCGGGTGCGGTTGGTGGTGCCGACCTCGACGAGCCGGGCCCCGCCCGAAGCCACGACCTCGGGGATCCGGAACGACCCGCCGATCTCGACCTCCTCCCCGCGGCTCGTGATCACGGCGCGCCCGCGGGCCAGGGCGGTGAGCGCGAGCAGCACGGCGGCCGCGTTGTTGTTCACCACCACGGCATCCTCGGCGGCCGTGAGCGCCCGCAGGAGGCGCACCACGCCCGTGAGCCGCTCGCCGCGCTCGCCCGTGACGAGGTCCATCTCCACCGCCGCGTAGCCCCGGGCGGCCTCCCCGACGGCGGCCGCCGCCTCCGGGGCCAGGGGGGCGCGGCCCAGGTTGGTGTGGAGCACCACGCCGGTGGCGTTGATCACGCGGGGCACACCCCCGCCGGCCCAACTCGCGGCCGCCTGCAGGACGGCGTCCACCAGGGCCGGCAGGGGGGGCACGGGTTCGCCCGAGAGGGCCGCCCGCCGCGTGACGTCGAGCACCTCGCGGACGGCCCTCAGGCCCAGCGGCCGGGGCAACCGGGCCACCGGCTCCTCCTTGAGCAGGCGGTCCACGGCGGGCAGGTTCGCGGCGGGCGAGTCGGATCGGGGGCTCATGCACGCCCTGTATCGCGCGCCGCCACCCATCGGCGCGCGACCCGGACCCGCCGGGGTAGAGGGGCTCCATGAACGTGCTGCTCTACGCCACCGTGGCGGTCTGGGCACTGGTCCTGCCCCTGCGCCTCTGGCTGCAGGACCGCCGGGACGGGCTGCGCGGCGCGTTCCTCGTCTTCGGCCTCAACCTCGCCTGGACCTTCCTCTGCTGGGCCATCTACCTCGCCACGGGCGACCGGCTGCTCAACCAGCTCACCGTGGCGGGCAGCGTGTTCCTGCCCGCGAGCCTCCTCACCTTCGTGGTCCGGCTGTTCCCGCGGCGGGCGGCCATCGATCGCCGCGTCGCCTGGCTGTGGGTCCTCTCGCCCGCCGTGGCCACGGCCTGGCTCGTCGTCGAGCACCGGTTCTGGCCGTCCCTCCCCCAGGCCTCGCCCGCCGACCTCCTCGTCGCGGTCTACCTCTACGCCGGGCTCGGGATCACGGTGGGCCGCCTCCTCGACGAGCACGCGCACAACCCCCACCGGGTGCAGCGGGCCCGGATCCGGTACCTCCTGGTGCTCCTCGGTGGGGCCATCCTCTTCGTGCTCGCCGAGTCCCTCGCCCGCGCCTGGGCGCTCAGGCCCGAGGCCGGTACGCTCGACCTGTGGACGGGCGCCGTCCGGCTCCAGGGCGCGGTGCCCCCGATCGGCGTGCTCTTCGTGGCGCTGCTCGTCTTCTTCCTCCACCAGGTGCTCGTCCTCTCCCGGCTGCTCGACCTGCACGAGATCGTGAGCCGCGCGGTCGCGATCGGGGTCTGCGGGCTGCTCCTGGCCCTCGTGGAGAGCGCGGCGTTCGTCTGGACGGGCTCCTTCGAGCTGAACCCGGTCCACGCGGCGTTCCTCATGATGCTGGCCACGGTGCTCTTCCTGGCGGTCTACGATCCGCTGCGGCAGGTCGTGGAGCGGATCGCCGGTGCGTGGTTCAACCGCCGGGGGCGGATCCTGGGCCGCACGCTCGACGAGGTGGACCGGGCCCTGCCACGGGCGATCCGGCCAGAGGCGCTCTTCGGGGCGCTCCTGGATCCGCTGGTGGCCTCGGGCCGCGTGCCCGCGGCCGCGGTGTGGCTCTGGGAGCAGGAGCACCAGCAGTTCCGCCTCCGGGCCACGCGCGGGCAGGGCACCGCCCTCGACGCGGTGGCTCCAGGGATCCTGGAGCCCGGCGACGGCACCCCGCCCGTGTGGGTCCGCGCCGACGTGGAACGGGAGTCCCGCCGGGCCGGCGCCCGCCCGGACGCCGGTCCCCGCGCCCGCCTGCTCGAGGCCATGGGCGCCGACCTGGCCCTCCCCCTCGTGGCGGGCGGCCTGGTCCTGGGCTGGGTGGGCCTGAAGGACGAGCCCTGGTCCGACGGGTTCTCCCAGGAGGAGACCGAGCGCCTGCGCCGCACGGTGGACCGCGCCGCGCTGGTCCTGGAGAACCTGCACGGATTCGAGCGCCTCAAGGAGCAGCACCGGCTGGCCGCCCTCGGTACCATGTCGGCCGGCCTGGCCCACGAGATCCGCAACCCGCTCGCCGGTATCAAGGGGGCGGCCCAGGTCCTCGCCCAGAGCGGGGTGGGCGGGGAGGAGCGGGAGCTCCTCGACGTCATCCTGGCCGAGGTGGACCGGCTCGACGTCGTGGTGCGCCAGTTCCTCGACTATGCTCGCCCGGACGACCCGGCGACCGAGCGCGTGGACGTCGGGCAGGTGGTGGGCCACGTGCTGACCCTGCTCAAGGCGCAGGCACTCCCGCCGGACCTCGAGATCCGGGAGGAGGCCGCTCCGGGCCTGGCCGTCGCGGGGAGCGGGGCCCGTCTCGGGCAGGTGGTGCTCAACCTCGCCCGGAACGCGGTGGAGGCCATGCCCCGGGGAGGCGTGCTCACGGTCCGCACCCGGCCGGGCGCGCCGCTGGACCGGGCGGGGGGCCGCCCGGGTGTGGAGATCGAGGTCGAAGACACGGGCTCGGGCATCCCGCCCGAGGACCTCGACAAGGTCTTCGTGCCCTTCTACACGGGCCGCCCTGACGGCATCGGGCTGGGGCTGGCCATCTGCCGCCGGATCGTGGAGGCGCACGGCGGGTTCATCGACCTGGCCTCGCAGCCGGGGCACGGGACCCGCTTCACCGTGCGCCTCCCGTCCTGCCCGTAGGGGGCGTCACGGAGCGGGAGCGTGGGTCTCCGCGTCTTCCGCCGGCTCCTCGAAGGCGTGCTGGAGCACGCCCGGGCCGTCCTCGAGGGCGCCCTGTTCGTCGTAGACGTCCTGGGTCGCGGGGAGGGCCACCTCCTCGACGTGGCCGTCGCCCACCGCGAAGAACGCGATCTGGCCGTCGGGGCCGATGAGGTTGTAGCTCTCGACCGGGACCCAGTGGCCGGGCATCCAGACGGTGCCCGTCCAGTAGCCGGGGCGCCAGACCATGCCCTCGGGCGTGGGCCCGTCGGGCTCCCAGAAGCCGGCCACCCAGGTCCCTTCGGGGCCCGGCCCGGCCTCGACCCAGTGGTAGCCCACGAGGGTCGCGGGCCGCCAGAAGCCGGTGAGCCAGAGTGCGCCGTTCCACCAGCCGGGCACCCAGACCCAGCCGGGGCGAGGCGGCACGCCGACGTGGGCCCAGTGGCCGGTGATCCAGCCGTGGAGCCCCGGACGGGATCCCACCCACACCCATCCGTCCCCGGGGCGGGGCGCGGGGTGGGTGACCGACACGTGGGCCCTGGGCCGCGGCCGGTGGTCGCGGTGGCGCCCGCGCGCGTCCGCCGACTGGGGCAGGGCGCACGCCAGGATGATCAGCAGGGCCACGAAGCGCGTGAAGAACCGACGGATCATGGGGAGCCTCCTCGAGGAGACCGGACGGAACGACGGTGCGACGAGGGGAGGGCCCGGTTCATTCACGGCTCGCCCTTCCGCGCCGCGACGCCGACTCCATCCTACCCTCCGCCGGATAGACTGGCCCTGCCATGGCGGACTCCCCGGCCATCGAGACCCGCGGCCTCCGGAAGGTGTACCGCACCGGCTTCTGGATGCGCCCCCACGTCGGCCTGGAGGCCCTCGACCTCCGGGTCGAGCGCGGCGAGGTCTTCGGCTTCATCGGCCCCAACGGCGCCGGCAAGACCACCGCCATCCAATGCCTCGTGGGTCTCCAGGCCCCCACCGCGGGCGAGGCGCGGATCCTCGGCGCCGACGCCCGGCGGCCCGAGGCGCGCCGCGCCCTGGGCTTCCTGCCCGAGCGCCCGTACTTCCACCAGCACGTCACCGCGAGGGAGCTCATCGAGTTCTACGCCGCCCTGTTCGACATGCCCGCGCCCGAACGCCGCCGCCGCACGGCCGAGCTGCTCGAGCGCGTGGACCTCGCCCGCTTCGCCGACGTGCGCGTGAGCCGGTTCTCCAAGGGCATGCTCCAGCGGGTCGGCGTGGCCCAGGCCCTCGTCCAGGATCCCGAGGTGCTCGTGCTCGACGAGCCCATGAGCGGGCTCGACCCGCTCGGCCGGGCCCTGGTCCGCGACATCGTCCTCGAGGAGCGGCGGCGGGGGCGCACCGTCTTCTTCTCCAGCCACATCCTGCCGGACGTGGAGTCCATCTGCGACCGGGTGGGCGTCCTCCTCGGCGGCCGGCTGCAGGCCGAGGGCACGGTGGCCGCGCTGCTCGCCGGCGGGGTGGAGCACGTGGACTGCACGGTGGCCTGCCCCGGCGAGCCGCCCGCCGGCG
>JBFYZZ010000285.1:0-41363 GCA_041309225.1 Deltaproteobacteria bacterium
GGCCACACCCGTGGCCTCCGTGCCCCCGGCGCCATCGCCTGCGACCGAGCCGGCCCGTCCCGCACCCCCCGCACCCGCCGCGTCCACCGGGGGCACGGCGAGCGTCTGGGGCATGCCCGGCACGCCCTCCCAGGCCCCGGCCGGCGGCACGCTCACCGTCCGCTCCACCCCGCCGGGCGCCCAGGTCACGGCCGGCGACAGGATTCTCGGCCGCACCCCGATCGAGGGGCGGTCGCTGGCCCCCGGCCAGTACACGGTGCGCCTCGAGCTCGACGGGTATCGCTCCGTCTCCCGGGTGGTGGACGTCCAGGCGGGCCGCGGCGAAGACCTCGGCACCTACGCCCTGGAGTCCGTGGCCCGGGCCACCGGCAAGGTCACCCTGTGGGGCGATGGCCTCGACGGCGCCCGGGTCTACGTGGACAACCAGCTCGCCGGCGTCCTGCCGCTCAAGGTGGACCTGGCCGAGGGCACGCACTCGTTCTTCGTCCAGCCACCCAACGGCGAGGCGTTCTCGGTCGTCCGGAACGTCCGGTTCGAGGTCGCGGGAATCGGAATCTCCCTCCAGCTCGAACGCCCCTGACCCCGGTCCGCCTGGACGGGGCGGATTGCACGCGGTACAGGGCGGGGCCCGCACCATCCCGTCGTCGGAGGTCCCGTGGCCAAGGAACCCCGCGAAGCGCCCGTCATCCCGTCGGATCAGCAGGCGGATCTCCTGTTCCGCGCCCAGATGAAGGTGGCCGACCTCGTGCTCGGCTACTGGAAGCAGGGGCTGGGCATCCTGGCGGTGCTGCTCGCCGGGAGCCTCGTGGTGGGCCTGGTCTCCAACCACCTCCGGGACAGCAAGCGTGCCACGTCCGCGGCCTTGGCCCGCGTGGACGCCGAGATCCCGCCGATCGACCCCCTGTCCATGTACGGCGTCGCCCCGGCGGACGACCTCACGGACGCCGCCCGCGTGTCCTCGCTCGAGACAGCGGCCCGGGCCTACGAGGCCGCTGCGGCCGAGGGGACCGGCCCCGGGGTGATCGAGGCGTGGGTCCGGGCGGGCGAGACCTGGCTGCGGCTGGGTCGCACGGACGACGCCATCAGGGCCTTCCAGGCCGGTGTCGACGAGGGCGGGAAGGATGTCTTCCGGTACGCGCCGGGCAACCGGCTGGCGGTTCTCCTGGCCGACACCGGCCGCCACGACGAGGCCGAGGCGATCTACCGGAAGATGGCCACGAAGCTCGATGGCTACCTCGCCGAGCAGGCCCTCATCGACCTCATGACGCTCCAGGCCTCGGCGGGCCGGGTCGACGCGGTCCGCCGCTCCGCGGCCGAGTTCCGGGCCCGCTTCACGAAGAGCCCCCGGCTCGACCAGGTGTCGGCCATCGAGGCCGCCGCCACCCCGTCGACGCCCGCCGCCGAGCCGGTCGCCCCTTGATGCCGTTCCTGGTCCCGCCCGCGGATCTCCCACCGCCCGCGGCCCTGGAGGCGGGGCCGATCGACCACGATCCGGTCCGGTTCGACGGCACCTTCGACGTCCCTCCGGTCACCTCCTGGAGCCGTCGCCTGCCCGGCACCCGGCCCATCTCGGCCTCCCGCTCGGACGCCGCCCGGCCGCTGGTGGCCGGTCGCTGGATCTACGCGGGCGCGCCCGGCCGGGACGGCCTGCTGCGCCTGTCGAGGGAGGACGGCTCCCTCGACCGCACCTATGCGGCCGCCGGCCCGGTGAAGGCCGAGCCCGTGCTCGTGGGGGAGCGGATCGTGTTCGCCGACGGGGCCGGCTACGTCTGGTGCTACGACGACGCCTCGGGCCGGGAGGTCTGGCGTCACTTCACCGGCGCTCCGATCCTCGCCAGGCCCCAGGTCCTCGACGACGTCGTCTACGTGGCGGCGCTCGACAACGTGGTCCACGCGCTCGCCCTCGGTACCGGGGAGAGCCTCTGGCAGTACACCCATCCCCCCGACAAGACGCGCATCTCCGACCTCGAGCTCTACGGGGCCCCGACGCCCGTCTCCGCCGGCGCGTGGCTCCTGGCGGGCTTCCACGACGGCCGCCTGGTGGCCCTGGAGCGGGAGACCGGCGAGAGCGCGTGGGAGCGGACGGTGGGGGAGGGGAGGTACCCCGATCTCATCGGAGAGCCGCTCATCGTCGACCAGACCGCCTACGTCGGCGGCTTCTCGGGGCCCTTCCTGGCCCTCGACCTGTCCAGCCGCGCCGTGCTCTGGCGCATCGACGCCGGCACCGGGGCCTCCCCGGCTCTGGTCGGCCACACCCTCTACGTAGCCGGGACGGATGGCCGGATGAGGGCCTTGGACGTGGCAACTGGAGATCTCGAGTGGGAGTGGGACTCCGGATCGCCCGGCGCGCTGTCCCGGCCCCAGCCCACGCCCGCAGGGATCCTCGTCGGATCCTCCGACGGCGGCTTGTGGCTCGTGGATCCGGCCGACGGCGAGGCGCTCTGGACCTGGGACGACGGCTACCTGCTCACGGGGGTCTCGGAGCCGGCTGCGCTGGACGGCCGACAGGCCGTGGTGGTCACCAACGCGGGCAACCTGCTCTCGCTCGTGGCACCCTCTTCGCGGCCGCGTCGCCGGCCGGCCGGGCCAATTCCCCGGAGCGCGCCGTAGCGGCGGTGTCCGGGCACGTGAGCGTCACCCGTCGGCGCCGCTGCAGTCCTGGTCGATGCCGTCGCCGAGAGGGTCGTCGGCGCCGGGGTGGACCGAGGGGTTGAAGTCGTTGCAGTCGGTGCCGCCGGGGGAGGCGTCGTGCGGGTAGCCGTCGGCGTCGGCGTCGGCGTCGGTGGTGGCGGTGAGGGTGAGGACGAGCGGCGAGCCCGGGCCGCTCCACGCGATCTCGAGCGCGGCCTCGGCCGGGTCGAAGCCGGACGGCGTGTAGGAGAGTTCGACGGTGCGTGAGCCCCCGGCGTCGATGAGGACGCGGGTGGGCTCGACCTCGAACGTGGCGTCGGTAGCCGCGAGCGCGGCGTCGAGGGAGCCGTGCCCCTCGTTGGCGAGGCCGATCTCGACGCTGAGGGTGCGTCCGAAGGGGACGTCGTCGATGGAGACAGCCTCGCACGCGCCGGTGTCTCCCTGGCAGGTCAGGACCGGTTCACCGATCCGGGCCGGGTAGAGGATTGCCGGACCGCAGCCAGTGAAGAGGAGGGGGGCCAGGAGCGCGGGGCGGGACATCGGGAGCCTTGTAACGTGGCTCGGGGGTAGGCCGGACGGTCACGGACCGTCCACCCCCCAAACGTCTGATAAGATATATTATGTAAACTTTTGTGCCGACTCGGTCCGGGTTCGGAACCCGAGGCCGGGATCCGCCCGCGAAGGACGGGATCTAGGCCTCGGCCTCGCCCCGCCCCACCGGACAGGCACCCCGGATCGGGCACCCGTCGCACGGTGGCCTGCGGGCCGGGCAGCGGTACCGTCCGAACAGCACCGCGCGGTGGCCGAAGAGGTTCCACGTGTCTCGCGGTACCCACGCCATGAGGATGCGCTCCACCTTCTCGGGCGCCTGCTCGTCGTGCCAGCCCCATCGGCGCGTGACCCGGAACACGTGCGTGTCCACGACGACGCCCTCCTGGATCCCGAACGACGTGCCCAGGACCACGTTGGCGGTCTTGCGAGCCACGCCGGCCAGCGCCGTGAGCGCTTGCATGTCCGCGGGCACCTCACCGCCGTGCCGCTCCACGAGGAGCTGGGCCGTACGGCGGATGTTGCGCGCCTTGGCCCGGAAGAACCCGGTCGAGTGGATCACCTGCTCCACCTCGGCTGGATCGGCGGCGGCCAGGGCCCGTGCGCTCGGCCAGCGCCGGAACAGCTCCGGCGTCACCGCGTTCACCTGGGCATCCGTGCACTGGGCGGACAGGATCGTCGAGATCAGCAGCTCGAAGGAAGATTCGTGCACCAGCTCGCACCCGGCGTCCGGGTACAGCGACGCGAGCGCGTCGAGGATGACTGGGACGTTGTCGGGCGGGTTTCGGGACGGCATGGGACCTCCAGGACTACCGACCGCGCGGGTGGTGGCGGCCGTGGATCTCCTTGAGCCGCTCCCCCGCGACGTGGGTGTAGATCTCGGTGGTGGCGATGTCGGCATGACCGAGCAGGACCTGCACGACCCTCAGGTCGGCCCCCCCCTCGAGCAGGTGCGTCGCGAAGGAGTGTCGCAGGCGGTGGGGGCTGACCGGGTGGCGGATCTCGGCTGCCCGTGCCCAGGCCACGATGCGCTTCCAGAAGTTCTGGCGCGACATGGGACGGCCGTTCCGCCCTGGGAAGAGCGTCTTCGCACGCCCTTGAGGATCCACTTGAGGTCTGCCGTGATCGAGCCAGGCGGCCACGAGCGCCGTGGCCCGTTCGCCGAGCGGAACCACGCGCTCCTTGCTCCCCTTGCCGCGGACCCTCAGGTACCCCGCCTTGAGGTGCACGGCGCCCTGCGGCAGCGTCACGAGCTCGCTCACCCTCAGGCCCGTGGCGTACAGGAGCTGGAGCATGGCGGCGTCGCGCAGGCCGAGTGGGACGTCGCTGGGATCGGGTGCCGCGAGCAGCGCCTCCACCTCGGCGAGCGACAGCACGTCCGGGAGCGCGCGGGCCGGGCGGGCTCCCTCCACCAGGAGGGTCGGATCCTGATTGACCACGCCTTCTTCGAGGAGATACCTGAAGAACTGGCGGATAGTCACCCGGTGGCGGGCCAGCGATCGAGGCGAGAGACCGGCGTCGAGCAGGCTCGCCAGGTGGAGGTGGACGTCCTCCCGGGTGACCGCGCCGGGATCCCCATGACCCCGCGCGTCCCGGCACCAGGCGGCGAAGCGGACGAGATCCCGGTGGTAGCTCTCCAGCGTGTTCCGGGCGAGGCTCCGCTCCACCCGCCCGCGTCCGAGGAAGGCCTCGATGGCCGTCTCGAAGGCCGCCGGCAGGCTCCCCTCCCCTGCCCCGCACATCAGCGCACCGCCTCGAGGTAGCGCCGGACCCCCTCCACGACGGCAGCGGCGGCCTCGCGCTGGAAGGCGGGCGTTCGCAGGCGGATCTCCTCCTCGGGGTGGGTGACGAACGAGACCTCGAACAGGATGCTGGGCATCCGGGTGGACACGAGTACGTGGAACATGGCCGATTTCACGCCCAGATCCCGGATCTGTTCCGGCCCGAACACGCTGGACAGGCGCTCCAGCACGGCGCCGTGGACCTCGTGGGCGAGACGGCGCGAGAGCGCGCTCGTCCCGGCCACCCGGAGCTGGGAGACCACCGCGCGGGTCGGGTCCTGGGGCCCCGAGGCCGCGGCGTTCTCCCGGCGGGCCACCCGGGCGGCGGTCTCGTCGGTGGCCACGTCCAGGTAGTAGGTCTCGATGCCCCAGAGGGTGGGCGTGGGCGCCGCGTTGACGTGGATGGAGAGGAAGAGGTCGGCGTCCCGGGCATTGGCCAGGGCCGCCCGGTCCTGGAGGGTCACGTACTGGTCGGTGTCGCGGGTGAGGAGGACCTCGGCCCCCAGGGAGCGTGTCAGGCCCGCCGCCAGCTGTCGCGCGATCACGAGCGCCACATCGGACTCGCGGGTGCCCGTGGCGCCCACCGCGCCGGTGTCCCAGCCCCCGTGGCCGGGATCCACCACGATGCGGGGACGGGGGCCGGGCGCGGCGCGACCGGTCGCGAGCCCCACGCCGTTCAGGAAGAGTGCCAGGGCGTCGGCGCCGGGCAGGGAGGGATCGGGGGGCGCGGATGGGACCTGTAGATCCAGGAGGAGCGCGTGGCGACCCACCTCCAGGAGGGTCGCGGTCCGGGCCTCGGCCATGGAGACGACGATCTCGATCCCGTCGTCGACCCCGGCGAGGGTGAGCGAGGTGATCCCCCCCTGGCCCACGGGGATCTCCACGCCCCCCGGGATCGCCCGGTAGGCGGACGTGAGCGTGGTGGAGACTCCGGTGCCCGGAAGCCACGCCCGGGCGCGCGCCGGCGCCTGACCTACGGCCGGGGCGCTGCTCGTCCGGGCCCCCTCCACGCTTGAGTCGAGCACGAGGAGGACGCGGGCGTGCCGCTGCCCCACGAACACCAGGACCTGCCCGAGCGTGGCGGCAAAGGCGGTCCGGGGGGGCAGCGCGAGGAGGGCCAGGAGCGGGAGGATCGCGGTGAGGCGGTGCACGTCAGACCATGCTCCGCAGGCGGTAGAGGGCCTCGAGCGCCTCCCGGGGCGTGAGCGCATCGGGCTGGAGGGCACGCAGCGCATCCACCAGGAGCGAGGGGGGACCGTCGTCGGGCGCCGGCACCACCGCCGGTGCGGCGGTCTCGGCGGCCCCGCCGGGCTCGAGGTCGAAGAGGGAGACCTGGCGGTCGTCCCGCGGGCGGCGCTGCTCCAGCTCCCTGAGCAGCGTGCGCGCCCGCGCGACCACGTCCTCGGGCATGCCCGCGAGGCGGGCGCACTGGATGCCGTAGGAGCGGCTCGTGGCGCCCTCCTGGAGGCGTCGCAGGAAGAGGATGCGGTCGCCCAGCTCGCTCACCGCGACCCGCAGGTTGACGGTGGCCGGGTGCCGGCGCGCGAAGCCCACGAGCTCGTGGTAGTGCGTGGCGAAGAGCGTGCGGCAGCGCACCCGGTCGTGGAGGGCCTCGGCCACCGCCCATGCGATGGCGAGGCCGTCGTATGTGCTCGTACCCCGCCCGATCTCGTCGAGGAGCACAAGCGAGCGGTGGGTGGCGTTGTGCAGGATGTTGGCGGTCTCGGCCATCTCCACCATGAACGTGGACCGGCCGCGGGCCACGTCGTCCGTGGCGCCGACCCGCACGAAGATGCGATCGCAGACGCCGATGCGGGCGCGCCGGGCCGGCACGAAGGCCCCCATCTGGGCCAGGAGCACCCCCAGGGCCACCTGTCGCATGATCGTGGACTTGCCCGACATGTTCGGGCCCGTGAGCACCACCAGGCGGCGGGTGTCGGCGTCCATGCGCAGCGAATTGGGGATGAAGGGCTCTTCCAGGCCCATGGCCTCCACCACGGGGTGGCGGGCCTCCTCGAGGTCGAGATCCACGCCCGTGTGGACCTCGGGCCGGACCCAGCGCTGGCGCACCGCCACCTCGGCGAGCGTGCCCAGGACGTCGAGGTGCGCGAGCGCTGAGGCCAGCGCCAGGAGGCGGGGCAGCACGTCGGCCACGCGGGCCCGCAGGGCCTCGAAGATCTCCTGCTCCCGGGCCTTCCGCCGGACGTCTGCGGTGAGCACCTGATCCTCGAACTCCCGGAGCTCGGGGGTGACGAAGCGATCGCAGTTCGTGAGCGCCTGCACGCGGCGGTAGTGCGCCGGCACCCTGCCGAGGTTCGAACGGGTGACCTCGAGGTAGTACCCCAGGGCCTTGTGGTGACGGATGCGGAGGCTGCCGATCCCGGAGGCCTGGCGTTCCCGGGCCTCCATCTCGGCGATGGCGCCCCGCCCCTGGTGGGACAGGCGCACCAGGTGGTCGAGGTCGGGATCGACGCCCTCCCGCACCAGCCCGCCCTCGGTGATCGCGAGGGGCGGATCGTCGACCAGCGTGCGGGCGACGTCGTCGCGGACGTCCTCGCAGAGATCCCCGGGCAGCAGGTCGTTGAGGGCACCCATCGGCGTGAGCGCGCGGGCCAGGTCCGGTATCCGGTCCAGCGACCGCCGGAGGCCCGAGAGGTCTCGGGCATGGGCGGTGCCCAGCGAAACCTTGCCGCCGATCCGCTCGAGGTCCGCCACCTCCTGGAGCCCCGCCCGGAGCGCCTCGCGGCCGGCGCCGTCCCGGACGAGGGCCTCCACGGCGTCGTGGCGGATGCGGATCTCGGCCGGATCCACCAGGGGGTACGCGAGCCACTCCCGGAGGAGGCGGGCGCCCATGGACGTGGCCGTGCGGTCGAGGAGGCCGAGCAGGGAGCCCCTGCGTCCGCCGCCTGCGAGCGCGCGGTCCACCTCGAGGTTCCGGCGCGTGGCCGGATCGAGGTGGAGGTGCCGGCCAGGCCGGACCACGCGCAGGCGATGGACGTTGCGTAGGTCCGAACGGCTGTTCTCGCGGGCGTAGGCGAGCAGCGCGCCGGCCGCGCCCACCGAGGGCCCGGGCGCCTCCACGCCCTGGGAGGAGAGATCCGCCGTGCCCGTGACCTCCTGGAGGAGGCGCATCGCGGCCGTCACCTGGAACCGCTCGCGGGGCATCCGGTTGACGAGGGCGGCGCCCAGCGCCTCCAGGACGGCGGCGCCCAGCGGCAGGTCCGAGGGCACCACGGCCTCACGGGCCCCGAGGCGGGCGATCTCGACCGCCGCGGCGTCGCGGTCGGCGACCTCGGTGATCCTGAGGTCGCCGGTGGTCACGTCGAGCCAGGCGAGGCCGAAGCCACCGTCGCGCCCGTCGGCCACGCCCACGAGCCAGTTGGGCTCGCGGGCCTCCAGGCCCTCGGGATCCAGCACGACGCCGGGGCTCACCACGCGGATCACCTGCCGGTCCACGAGGCCCCGGGCGAGCCGAGGGTCCTCCACCTGCTCGGCGATGGCCACCTTGTGGCCGGCGTCCACGAGGCGGCGGAGGTAGCCGTCGAGCGCCACCCGTGGGATGCCGCACATGGGGATCGGATCGGGATCGTCCTTGTTGCGGCTCGTCAGCACGAGGTCGAGCAGCGGCGCGGCCAGCCGGGCGTCATCGAAGAACAGCTCGTAGAAGTCGCCCATCCGGTAGAGGAGGAGGGCATCCGGATGCTGCGCCTTGAGCACCAGGTACTGGCGGAACATGGGGGTGTCGCTGGCCGAGCTCACACGCACCTCGGGCGGCACCCTTCCTATCTCCGGACCATCCGGGTCGCCTGGAAGGCGTCCTCGTCGCCGGCGGGCGGCGCGCTCGACCAGGCCGCGTCCGCCGTGAAGCCGGGTCGGTCCGCCAGGAAGGCCGCCACGACGTCCGGGCCCTCCTCGGGCTCGGGGCTGCACACCGCGTAGATGAGGGCCCCCCCGGGCGCCACGCAGCGGGCCGCCGCGTCCAGGATGGCGGCCTGGAGGACGGCGTTCCGCGCGAGGTCCGCGAATTGGCGGCGCCAACGGATCTCCGGGTGGCGCCGCAGCGTGCCCAGGCCCGAGCAGGGCGCGTCGACCACGACGGCGTCGAAGGCTTCGACGAGATCGGGGGGTGGACCGGCCGTCCAGTCGTGCACCCGGAGGTCGGGGGAGAGGCGGAGGCGCGTCGCGCCCTCGGCGACCCGGGCGAGCCGATCCGCGTCGAGGTCCACCGCGAGCACGCGGGCACCCCGGTCGGCGAGGCGGAAGGTCTTGCCCCCCGGTGCCGCGCAGGCGTCGAGGATCCGCACCCCAGGGCCGGCCGGGACCAGATCGGCCACCGCTGCGGCTGCGGGATCCTGGACCCAGAACCGTCCCTCCCGCCAGCCGGGCAGGGTCGTCGCCGGCCCCGGCGTCCCCCCGATCCAGAGGGCGCCGGGGA
The DNA here is from genome assembly GCA_041309225.1 of Deltaproteobacteria bacterium. Taxonomy (GTDB): domain Bacteria; phylum Myxococcota_A; class UBA796; order UBA796; family JAFGLY01; genus JAFGLY01. The sequence goes on from JBFYZZ010000285.1 coordinate 9,397, forward strand.
CCACGACCCCGGCGGCCCGAGCCTCGCGCACCGGGAGGCCGGCGGCCTCCAGGTCGAACCGCAGTCGCTCGTCGCGGGCGATCAGGGCCAGCGGGGCGGGGTCGTTGTTGCGCCGGGCCCACGCGGCCGCGGCGTCGGCACCGTGGCGGGCCACCCAGCGATCGAGGAGCCAGTCCGGGTGGGAGAGGATGTCCCGCTCCGCCGGTTCGGGCGCCTCGGTGTGACGCCGCAGGACGGCGTTGACGAGACCCGCGGCCTGGCCTGCGCCTCCTGCGCGGCACAGCGCCACCGCCTGGTCCACCGCGGCCCACGGGGGGGCCGTGCCCGCCCGGATCTCCCACAGGCCGATCCGGAGTACCGCCCGGACCACGGGATCCAGGCGCTCCACCGGTCGGTGCGCCAGCGTGCCGAGCACGACGTCGAGCGTGCGGCGCTGGCGCAGCACCCCCCGTACCAGGTTCCAGGCCAGGGCCCGGTCCGGGCCCCGGGTGGGCGCGTGTCGGGCGAGGGCCTCCTCCGCGAAGGCACCCGTGTCCACGGCCAGCAGCACCCGCATGGCCGCGGCGCGACCCGGGGAGGGACGGCCGCTCCCCCCCCGGTCGCCGCGGTGCCCGGCGGTCACCGGGCGCTCAGGTCCGACAGCTCCGCCTCGATGATGCGGGTGAACGACTCGAGCGGGCGCGCGCCCTTCACGCGGTAGCCGTTCACGAAGAAGGTGGGGGTGCTGTGGACGCCGAGGCGCTCGGCCTGCTGCACGTCGAGCGTGACCTTCCCGGAGGTGAGGCCCTCGTCCATGGACTTCTTCCAACGGGGGACGTCGAGCCCGACCTCCTTGGCGATCTCCTCGAGCGTACCCTCGTGGATCAGTTCCTTCTGGCGCTCGAAGAGGAGCCGCTTGTACTCCCAGAACCGGCCTTGATCGTGGGCGGCCACGGCCGCGAGGGCGGCGGGACGGGCGAACCGGTGGGTGCCGAGCGGGTAGGCCTTGTAGACGAAGCGGACCTGGTCGCCGTAGCGCGCGCGGATCTCGGCGAGGGTCTTCTGGGCCCGGGCGCAGTAGGGGCACTGGAAGTCGGTGAACTCGACGATGGTGACGGGGGCGTCCTCCGGGCCCTCGGAGGGCGAGGCCATGGGCTCCACCCGCGTCCAGGGCCGCTCGAAGGTGAGGGCGTCGGAGATGGTGCCCCGGTCCTTGCCCTCCCGCGCGAGTCGGATGGCACGCCCGGCGAGGACCGGCATGTTCCAGCAGGTGGGACGATCCTTGAGGCAGGTGGCGAAGGACTGGCCCGTCTCCACGCAGGGCTCGCACGGGCCGACGATGGTGTTGAACACCGACACCACGTCGTCGCGCCGCTGGGGGGGGAGGTCGGCGAGGCCGGCAATGGGGAGGTCGGTGGCGGAGAACGTGGAGGGCGTGATCGGCGGGGCCGTGTCTCCCTTGCGCTTCGGCTTCTGGGCCTGGACCTTCTCCAGGGCTCGGGTCTGCTCGTCCAAGCGGGCCTGCAGAAGGGTGCTCGCTTTGTCGTAACCTACGTTATAGGAGATGTATGCGCCGATCACGCCGCACACGACCGCGGCGACGAGTGCCACGGTGAGGACGAGGACGGAGCCCGGCGGGCGGGGAGCGGCGGGAATGGGCGGGTTTGGGGTCACGAAGCCTCCATCAGGTCCAGGCATCGTCCACGCCACCCGGTATGTGGAGATCGGAGCGGCTCTCCCTGCGGCGGCGCCGGAACAGCAGCCCCACGACGAGGCCCACGAGGAAGCCGCCCAGCGCGGTCCACAGGAGGAGCCAGGGGACCGGCACCGGTGAGGCGAGGTGCCACATCCCGAACCCCAGGTTCAGGGACAGGTCGGTCACCCGGAGCTGGTTCTGGACGAGGAAGAGGGCCAGCAGCAGGCCGACGACGGCGATGAGGAGCATCCAGGCGAGGATCTTGACACGCATCCGAGCCTCCTGCGACCGGGATCCGCCGGCGGCCGCTCCCCTCCCCTACCGGCGCAGGAGGGGTGCCGCAAGGCACCCGGCGGCCCTACTCGTCGCGCTCCGGGGTCGGCTCGGCCGCGGCCTCGGACGGCTCCGCCGCAGCGGTCTCGGCGCCCGAGAGCTTGCGGGAGATGTCGCCCATGATGTCGCCGAGGCGCGCGGACGACTCACCCTGGCGAGCGATGAAGTCCGAGATGGACGTGGTGTCCACGTTGCGCTCCTCGGCGCCCTTCTCGGAGAGGCTGATCTTGCGGTCGTGGCCGTCGATGTTGATGATCTCGGCGATGATGGGCTGCCCGACCTGGTAGGTGTTGGACCAGTCGTCGCCGCCCCGGGCCAGCTCGGAGATGTGGACGAGACCCTCGACGCCCTCCTCCAGCTCCACGAAGATGCCGAAGTCCACCTTGTGGACCAGGGCGCCCTTCACGATCTGGCCGAGGAAGTAGCGGGCCTGCACGGAGAGCCAGGGGTCCTCCGAGAGCTGCTTGATGCCCAGCGAGAACCGCTCGTTCTCCTTGTCGATGTTGAGGACGCGGGCCTCGACGTCGTCGCCCTTCTTGAACCGGTCGCCCGGGTGCTTGATCCGTTGCCCCCAGGACAGGTCGGAGATGTGCACCAGGCCGTCGATCCCCTCCTCGATGCCCACGAAGATGCCGAAGTCCGTGACGTTGCGGACCTTGCCGCGCACGATGGTGCCGACGGGGTAGCGCTCCTCGACCACGTCCCAGGGGTTGGGCTCGAGCTGGCGCATGCCGAGGCTGATCCGCTTGTTCTCCACGTCGACGCCGAGCACCTTGGCCTCCACCACGTCACCGAGGTTGAGGACCTTGGTGGGGTGCTTGATGCGCTTGTTCCAGGTCATCTCGGAGATGTGGACCAGGCCCTCGATGCCGTCCTCGAGCTCCACGAAGGCGCCGTAGTCGGGAATGGAGACGACCTTGCCGCGCACGATCGCGCCCACCGGGTACTTGTACTCGACCTCCTCCCAGGGATCGGGCCGGATCTGCTTGTAGCCCAGGCTGACCCTCTGGGAGTCCTTGTCGAACTTGAGGATCTTGACCTCGATCGTCGCCCCGATCTCGAACATTTCGGACGGATGGTTGATCCGGCCGTAGGACATGTCGGTGATGTGGAGGAGGCCGTCGATACCGCCCAGGTCCACGAAGGCGCCGTAGTCCGTGATGTTCTTGATGACGCCCTTCATGATGGAGCCGACCTGCAGGCGCTTCACGGTCTCGGTCCGCTTGGCCTCGCGCTCCTGCTCGAGCAGCACGCGGCGGGACAGGACGATGTTGCCCCGCTTCTTGTTGAACTTGATGATCTTGAACTGGTAGGTCTCGCCGATGAGCTTGTCGAGGTTCTTGACGGGGCGGAGGTCCACCTGGGACCCGGGCAGGAACGCCTTGACGCCGATATCCACCTGGAGGCCGCCCTTGACGCGGCCGGTGATGGCCCCGGTGACGGTCTCGTCGCGGTCGACGGCCTTGGAGATCTCCTCCCAGGCCTTCATGAGGTCGGCCCGCTCCTTGGAGAGCATGAGCTGACCGTCTTCCTGGTCCATGGAGTCGAGGTAGACGTCCACCGTGTCGCCGAGCGCGATGGTGGTCTCGCCCTCGGGCGTCACGAACTCGCGGCGCGGGATGATGCCCTCGGCCTTGAAGCCGATGTCCACGGTGACGTACTCGTCGCCGATGTCGATCACGGTCCCCTTGACGACCGAGTGCTCCTGCACCGCACTCTCGGCGAGGTGGGAGTCGAACATCGCCTGGAACTGGTCGCGGTCGAGCTCGTTGAGGGGGGCGTCGAGGAGGGCGGGGGGGTTGGATGCCATGGAGTGAGAACCTGGGGTGCCGGCTGTCGGCGTCTCCGGTGAGGGAGAGGAGGGAGGGATCGGCTGGAAGGGGAGCCCGGGACCATCCCGGCGCCCCGTCCGTCCGGGTGGCGGAACCTCGCCGTGAGGTCCGCCCGAAGGCCCGTCAGAAGGCGTCCGGCGAGGTATCCGGGGGGATTCCCCGCGTCAACTCCGGGATCCGCAGGTCAGGCTCCCCGCGCGCTGGCCTCGGCCACCACGAGGTCCGCAGCCTGCTCCGCCGTCATCCGCGTGGTGTCGAGGTACCAGGCGTCCGGCAGGCGGACCAGGGGAGCGACCGCGCGCTGGCTGTCGAGGGCGTCCCGCTCCCGCATCTCGGCTGCGATCCGCTGCCGGGGGATCTCGAGGCCGCGCTGCCGCATCTCCTCCTGTCGGCGTCGAGCCCGCTCATCGGGGGCGGCGTCGAGGTACACCTTGAGGTCCGCATCCGGCATGATGACGGATCCGACGTCGCGGCCGTCCATGACCACCCCGCCTCGGGCCGTGAGCGCGTGCTGGACGTCCAACAGGGCCGCCCGCACCCCGGGCAGGGCCGCCACCCGGGACGCGGCGTGCCCGACGTCCTCGGCGCGCAGGGCGGCGGTGACGTCCTCCCCGTCCGCCCGCACGACCAGGCGGTCCCCGTCCCACAGGAGTTCCAGGTGCACGGCGCCGGCGAGCGCGGCGACCGCTGCGTCGTCTCCGAGATCCAGGCCTTGCCTCGATGCCAGCCACGCCACCGCCCGGTACAGGGTGCCCGTGTCCACCCACACATAGCCCAGGCGTCGGGCCACGAGGCGGGCCACCGTGCCCTTGCCCGAGCCGGCGGGACCGTCGATGGCGATGCGGAGGGGCCTGCCCATGGCGGGTCACCGTAAGGGCGCCGTCAGCGGGCGACAAGACCCGGGGGCGTCCGGGCCTCGGCGCCCGCGACCGCCTCCACGCGGGCCGTCTCCTCGAAGGTGCGATCGACCTGGAGGCTGCCGCAGGCGAGAGCGGATCCTGTCCGACCCCGGCCGCCCTCCGGCCCCCGTGGGCCGCGCTACCCGACCTCGTAGACGTGGATGTAGCGGCTGCCCTCGAGGGGGACACGGCCCAGGTGGGAGGTGGGCACGGCCAGCTGTCGGCGCGCCACCTCGGTGACCAGCACCCGGCCCCGATGGGCGGAGAGGTTCATCATCCAGCGGGCGAGGTAGAACGGACCGGCCAGCTCCCAGCCCTCGTCAGGGCGGTGCGTGTCCTTGCGCAGGCGTGCGACACCCGGCGAGATGCCGGCGGACATGCGGTAGCCGGCCTCGAGCGTGATCCGCTGGAGTCGGAGCGCGGCCGTGACGGCCCGGGAGATGGTCTCCCTCAAGCCCTCGGCCACGGTCCAGACCACGAGGAGGGAGCCCTCGCCCCGCTCCCAGACCTCCCCCTCGGACTCCTGCAGCACCTCCTGCCACTCCTGGAGCAGGGCCGGGACGTTGCACCGGGGGGCCGCAATGGAGCGCGGCGGGGGGCTGGCCTCGGCCGAGAGCACGACGACGGCGGACGGGGGCAGGGTGCGGCCGCCCCGGGGCGCCTCGGGGGCGGTCTCCCCCTCCTTCAGGCGACCGGACAGCTCCAGGACCTCCCGCACGTACTGCGCGAGGTCCCCGCTGGTCGCCCGGTGACCCTCGCGAACCATCAGGAGCGAAAGCGCGTCGAGCATCTCGGCCGCGGAGCGGAAGCGGTCCCTGGGACGCCGCGCGAGGGCGCGCAGCACGAGGGCCTCGAGCTCCTCGCTCACCTCGGGTCGGAGGGAGCGGATACCCGGCACCTCCGCACGCCGTACGCGCAGGAGCGTCTCCTCTCGCGTGCGGGCCTTGAAGAGCCTGCGCCCCGTGAGGAGCTCGAAGAGGACGATGCCCAGGCTGAACTGGTCGCTGCTTCCCTCGAGCTCCCGGCCGTCGACCTGCTCGGGGCTCATGTAGGCGTATTTCCCGCGCACGACCTTGTGGGTGCCGGCGGCCTGCATCGCGGCCCGGCTGATGCCGAAGTCGGTGAGCTTCACCTCGCCCGCGTACGAGACGAGGACGTTCTGGGGGGAGATGTCGCAATGGACCACGTGGAGCGGGCGGCCCTGGTCGTCGGTCTTCTCGTGGGCGAACGCCAGCGCCTTGAGCACCTCGGCGGTGACGAGCAGGGCCAGCGGGACCGGGACGGAACCCATCTTCCGGGTGCGGGCCAGGACCCGGGAGAGGTCCAGCCCGTGCACGTACTCCATGGCGATGTAGTACTTGCCGTCCACCTGCTCGAACTCGAACACCTGCACGATGTTCGCGTGGTTGAGCAGGTTCGCGATGTGGGCCTCGTACGTGAAGAGCTGGATGAACTCGGCGTTCCGGGCGAGCTCGTCGAGGATGCGCTTCACCACCAGGATTTTCTCGAACCCCTCGATACCGTAGGATCGGGCCCGGAAGACCTCCGCCATCCCGCCGGTCGCGATCTTCTCCAACAGGTGGTACTTCCCGAAGACCTCCGGCTGGCTGGGTGTGGGCACGGCGTCCTCCGGCGGTTGCGCACGGGTCGCGCCCATCCTAACCGCTCCGCCTCCCTTCACCCCTTCTCGGTGCGAGGTGCCCATGCCCCCCCTGGAGTCGCTCGTGGCGGTGGTGGAACGCCTGCGGGGCCCCGATGGCTGTCCGTGGGATCGCCGCCAGGACGCCCGTTCCCTCATGCCCTACCTGGTCGAGGAGACCTACGAGCTCGTGGACGCCGTCGAGCGCGGGGACCCCACCGCCCAGGCGATCGAGATCGGCGACCTCCTCTACCTCCTCCTCCTGCTCGTCCGGATCGGCGCCGAGGCCGGCTCGTTCGACCTCGACCGGGTCGAGCGGGCTGCGGTGGGCAAGATGGAGCGGCGTCACCCGGGCCTCTTCCAGGGGACCCGCCCCGTGCCTGTCGGCGCGCCGATGGGTTCCCAGGCCGCCTGGGAGGCCCGCAAGGCCGAGGAGCGGAGCGGCGCCTCCGCGCTGGACGGCATCCCACGGCAGCTGCCCGCCCTCCTGCGGGCCCACCGGGTGGCGGAGAAGGCTGCGCGCGTGGGATTCGACTGGCCGGATCGGCAGGGGGTGCTGGCCAAGATCGAGGAGGAGCGGGACGAACTGGACGAGGCGCTCGCCTCGGGCGAGCCCGCAGCGATCCGAAGGGAGTACGGGGACCTGCTGCTCGCGCTCGCCAACCTGGGCCGGTTCCTCGGCGTTCCGGGCGAGGATGCGTTGCGGGAGGCCAGTCACCGGTTCGAGGCGCGCTTCCGCGCCCTCGAGCGGGTCGCTGCCAGCCGGGGCCTGGACCTCCACGGATCGGATCTGGCCGTCCTGGAGGATCTCTGGCGGGAGGTCAAGGCCCTCGAGCGCGCGTGATGGCTACCGCGAGCGCCGTGCCAGGTGGGCGGCGTGGTAGCGGGCATGTGCGTTGTCCGGATCGAGCACCGCGGCCCGCTGGAAGCACGCGGCCGCCTCCCGGTGGAGCGCCTCGAAGCGCGCAGGCGGCCCGTGCACGACCTCGTCGGCATCGGCCTGACGGAGCAGCACCTCCCCGAGCAGGGCGTGGGCCAGGCCCAGCAGGACCGCCTCCGGGGGATCCTCGAGCCAGGCTCCGCCGGCATCGAGGAGACGGACAGCCTCGCGGGCCTCGGCCTCGGCCTCCTCCAGCCTCCCGGTCGACAACAGGAGGTGGGCGCGCTCCATGCGGGGCTCCGCGAGCCGGGGTTCGGCCCGGAGGATCGCGGCGAAGGCCGAGAGCGCCTCCTCGGACCGGCCGGCGCGGACGAGCGCGCAGGCCTCCATGAAGCGGGTTCCCAGGACCGCGAGGTGGTCCTCGGGCGCGGAGAGCGGGTCGGGGGGCTCGGTCACGGGGGCACCGGCTGGACGGGGTGGTGGATGACGAACGTGGTGGATCCGAGGCGGGAGGCGACCTCGATGCGACCGCCGGCCGCCTCCACCAGGTGGCGGACGATCGCGAGCCCGAGTCCGGTCCCCTTGCCGGGCGGCTTGGTGGTGAACCAGAGGTCGAACACGTGGGCCAGCGTCTCGGGGGGGATGGCGGGCCCGTCGTCCTCCACGCGGATGACGACCTCGCCCGGCGCAGCCGTGGCGGTGATCCGGACGCAGCCGGAGGCCGAGCCCTCGAGGGCGTCGAGCGCGTTCTGGAGGAGGTTGACCACCGCCTGCTGCAGGGTGGAGGGATTGCCGTGGATCACGGGCAGGTCCGGCTCGACGGCGAGCGTGCACGCGACCCCCTGGCGGCGGGCCCGGGCCTCCAGGGTGGCGAGCGCGGCGCCCAACGGCTGCTCCACCGCGAAGGGGACCGTCCAGTCGCCCGGCCGCTCCGCGAGGCCTCCCTGCGTGGCCAGGATCCACTCGATCCGGTCCACCTGGGCGAGGGCTGCCTCCAGGATCCCGCGGGCGGAGTCGCCCTCGGGATCCCGCGCCTGGATCTGCAGGAGGGCCTTCAAGGCGAACAGGGGCTGTCGCAGCTCGTGGACCAGGGCGGCGGACAGCAGGCCCAGCTCGGCCAGCCGGCCCACCTCGAGCCACGCCGGGTCGTCGTGGGGCCGGCTCACGGGAACGCCGACAGGAGGTTGTCCACCGTCACGTCCACCTCGCAGGCCTCCCCCAGGTCCAGGACGTCGTCGGAGGCGGCGATCTGCACGACGTAAGCGCCGTTCTCGACGACGATGCCGTCGAGTGCGGTGCCGTCCCAGGTCACCTCGTCGTCGGCACCGGCCGCCGCGATCCACCAGGTGCCCACCTCCTCCCCCCAGTCGTCCAGGACGACGAGTCGCCACCAGGTGGGTGAGCCGTCGGCGGCGACCTCCACGCGGACCGCGTCCGCCTCGTCGGTGCCCGGTTCGTCGTCGCCGTCCGGGCGGAAGGTGGTGGTGTCCGGCGTGCACGTCGATACGTCGGGCGCCGTGTCGATCACGGCCCCGAACGAGGCGCGGAAGCTGCTCGTGGTCCCCGTCCAGGTGCCGTCGAGGCGGTTCCCGGCGGTGTCCCGGACCTGCGACGACACGACGATCACGTAGGTGTCGGCGTCCAGGTCGATGGGCTCCTCCAGGGTCGCGGTGGCGATCGAGGCGTCGATGGACAGCGTGATGCCCGTGATCGGGAGCGTGGCGCCCGTACCGTCGGTGACGCGGATCGAGGTCGAGGTGAACGACGCCGGGAGCATCGCCTCGCTGAAGCGCACGACGACGGTGCTCGTGGTACCCGTGGCGGCGCCCCTCGGGTCGAGGTCCACGACGAACGGTTGGGCGCTCTCCCCCCGGACCCGGATGGTGGCGGACCCGATGGCGCTGCCCAACGCGTTGCCCGCCAGGAGGGTGGCGGTGCCGCCGTAGGTCTCGCTGGTCACGGACCAGGTGACGGTGGCCTCCCCGAGCGCGTCGAGCGTGACCACCAGGCCCGACCCGGAGGCGGTGGTGCCGGACGTGAACGCGCCGAGGTCGGACCGGACGAACAGGCTGGCAGCGGAGGCCACGTCGCCCGAGCAGTCCGACGCCGCGAGGTCCACCGTGGTGGTGCCGGCGGTGCTGCTCCCCGCCGTGCGCCAGGCGTCAGCCGGCACGATCCGGACGGGGCCCGTCGGCTGCCCGTCGTCGAGGCCCACGTACACGAGCGCCTGGGCCACGTCCCCGCAGGCGTCCGCGGTGAAGGCCGCGACCTCTACCAGCACGGCGGCAGGCTGGGTCCAGGTGAAGGTGGTGGTGGCGTCGGTGCCGCGTGCATCGCCCCCCGTCGAGTCCCAGAACGCGTACCGGACCGGCGAACCCGTGCTGGCGGAGGCATCGAGCGTGGCCGAGGCGGTGCCCGAGGCGAGGCAGAGGACGGTCTCTGCGGCGCCGTCCACCCAGAGGTCCGCGGTCACCCCGCACTCGGTCTCGAGGACGTCCACGGGCGAGAACGACCCGGTGAGGCCGGTCTCGCTGCCCACCGCCAGGATCGAGTCGGCGAGGCCCGGCAGGACGAACGTGATCTCCCCCCTGGCCATGCCCGCGTCCCACGCCTCGAGGAGCACGGCGTCCGCCAGCGCCGACGCGCTCGTGACCGACACGGAGTCGTCGTACGTGGGAACGACGTTGCCCCAGTCGTCCACGGCGCGGAGTGTCACCTCGGCGGGGACCGCCACGAACGCCCAGGGCCGCTCGAGCGCCACCTCGAGCCCGGCGGCCTCGTCCGGTACCACGTCGAAGGCCGCCGACGTGCCGAGCGGCAGGCCGTGCTGGGAGGCGACGATCACGTCACCGTCCACGGCCACGGTGACGGAGGCCGACACCCCGGTGGACCCGTCCTCTCCCAGCGTGGCGGTCACCGGGAGCAGCGACCCGGTGGTGTCGGCGAGGTCCACCACGGGATCGCTCTGCACGACGTACGGGTTGCCCCACGCGTCGGCGCCGGACAGGACCAGCGCGAACGCCTGCCCAGCGGCCACGCGGGCGCCGGTCTCGACGTCGAAGGAGACCGACGCGAGTTCGCCGTTCCGAACCACGAACGGAGGCGTGGTCACGACCACGTCCGGATCGAGGTCGTCCACCGAGAGCGTGATCGTCTCGGTCGTCGAGGCCAGCGTGGCCGTGCAGGCGAATCGCCGCGTGCCGTCGGTCCGCCACACCTCGTCCCAGGTGCAGTCCACGGGGCCCACCCCGCCCTCGATCCGGTAGCCGTCGATGGAGGGATCGGTCTCGATGCCGTTGCCGTACGCGTCCCGGGGCGTGACGGTCAGTTCGAAGGGCTCGCCCGCCGTGAACGGGGTGGGCCCGAGCGTGAGCTGGATGTCCCGGAGGGGCCCGGCGACGACGTCGAAGGGCGAGGACTCGCCGTAGAGACGGTCGGTCCCCAGCGCCCGGATCCGGTTGCCGATCCCGGCGACCTCGGGCCAGGCCCTGCACAGCTGGATCCCGTCGGTGAAGCCGTAGCAGGTCTGCTCCCCCCGGTCGGAGCCGAGCCCCCCGAGGTCGTCGGAGAGGGTGATCGAGACGTCGTTGCCGTAGTCGCGGACGGGGTTCCCCCAGGCGTCCTGCGCCGCGACGAACACGTAGAGGGTCCCGGTCCCCGCCTCCACCGATGGAGGGTACACCTCGACCTCGTAGGCGGACGGATCGTCGGGCACGACCTGGAACGGCTCGCTGGTCCCCTCGGTGGTGCCGCGCGCGATGATGGCGTTCTCGGGGCACGCGGAATCGGTGGCCCCGGTGACGGCGACCTCGACCACGGCGCTGCCGACCAGGTTCACCGCCTGGAACAGGCCCCCACACCGCTCGGTGAGGTACAGCCGGCCCTCGGCGTCCTCGAGGAGGTTGCCGTCCGCGTCCTCCATGCGGAGGTTGATCGGGAAGGGCGCTCCGGCGACCGCCACGAAGCCGCTGTACGGCACGTCGATGTCCACCTGGAAGAGCTGGCCGGGGGCCACGGCCACGTCCACCGAGTCGCCCCGGACGCGGACGTCGCCCTCGACGGCCTCGATCTCGAGGGTCAGGGTCTCGGGCACGAATGCGGTGACCGACACCCACCCGTGCCCGCCCTCGTCGAGGAACCCGAGCAGGCTCACGCCTCCCTCCATGGTGGTCTCGAGGGCGCCGTCGAGGCCGGAGGCATCGATCTCCACCTCGTCGAGCCCACTCGGCGCGGTGAGCGTGAGGGTCACCTGCAAGGCCTGGAAGACCGGCCGTTCCTCCGGATCGAGGAGGTCGAACGCCACGACGAAGGGCGTCCCCAGGTCGAAGACCACGTCGTCGAGGTCGAAGGCGAGGTGATCCGCCCGGCTGTCCGTGACCGTGAACGCGTCGGCGAGGGTGGCGGTCGCCCCGGACGGTGCGATGACCCGCACGTCGTAGAGCCCGGTGGGCAGACCCTCGGGCACCACGGCGGCCAGGGACTCGTAGGACCTGAGCTCCACGCCCTCGAGGTCGAACGTGCCGTCGATGCCCTGCAGTCGGACCCCGAACTGGCGGTCGAGGCGAGCGTCCCCCCCGCCGGAGGACAGCTCCACCAGTGGGAAGAAGTGCTCCCCCCTGACGATCACGTCGGTCCGCTCACCGTTGTAGCCCCAGTCCGGGTCCGCACCCGTCACCACCGGATCCGGCAGGCGCGTGGCGCAGGCGGCGAGCAGGAGGAGGAGCGGCACGGGGTCTCCGGTGGGAGGGCTCTAGAACAGGACGCGCCATCCGGCGACGGCGGCCAGGCCGCCGACGGATCCATCGTACGCCAGATCGCCCCGTCTGAGGGGGACGTAGAGGTACCGCAGCTCCAGATCGAGCTCGCCGGTGCCGGCCCTCCAGCCGGTCCCGGCGAACAGGATCCCCCCGGGCCCGGTCACGCCGCGCAGGTCCACGCGGTCGGCGTCGCCGTAGGTTGCCTGGCCGGTCCAGCCGGCCACCACGACCCCGGCGCCCAGCCAGGAGGCCCTGAGGCCCTGCTCCTGCCGGGCCAGCCCGGCGAGCGTGACGGGCAGCAGCACCTGCCGCAGTTCGACGACCGACCCCGTGGCGGCATCCTCCGTGGCGGTGGTCACCCCGTAGACGCCCGCGCCCAACCGGAGGCGGATCCGCTCGGGCAGGACGCGGAGGCGGGTCTCCACCCCGATGTCCGCGGCAGGCGAGGCCACGGTGCCGAAGTTGGTGAGGAAGCCCCCGGCGATGCCGACGGCCGCCCGCATCGGGCGCGGTGCGAGGCGTAGCGTGGTGGACGCTCCGAAGGATCCCTCCCGCCCCCGGACGGAGAGGTGCACCTCCCCTGCCCGTTGGCCGGCAGGGGGGGAGTACCAGGCTTCGTATGTGCCGTCGGGCCGGGCTCGCGGCGCCGTCACCGAGCCCACGTCGGCCGTGATCACGAGGCTGTCGTCGATGACCGCGTGTCCCTGGCGGTCCTGGAGCCGGACGAGCACCCGGGCCGTCGCCGACGGGCCCGGGTGGAGCAGCGTCGGTTCCGTGGTGATCGAGACCTGGCGTACCCGCCCCGCTGCCAGCGACAGGGACTGCGAGGTCTCGATGTCGGGCGCTTCGGGGTCGGCGGGCGGATCCGGATCCGCCGGGAGGAAGGGGGCCCGAGCCTCGAGGAACGCCGTGCGCGCCCGGAGGACCACCAGGGGTGCGCCCTCCGGTAGCGGGAGCACCGCCCGCGCCCAGCCCCGGTCGTCGGACGTGGCCGTCGCGGCCGCGCCATCGTCCACGGACAGCGCCACCGGGAGGCCCGGCAGGGGGGATCCGCGCCGGTCCAGGACCCGTCCGTACACGGGCAGGCCCGCCGGCCCGGGTGGCCCATGGGCCAGGAGGAGGGACGCCGCTGGACCGGTCCCGGGCTCCAACTCGAGCCGGGCCCAGATCCGGTCCGTCCCCTCCCCGGCGGCCCGGGTGCCGTCGTACTCGGCGCGCAGGGTCCGTGCCTCGCTCGACACCACGCGTACCTCTCCGATCTCCGCGCCCACCTGGACCCCGGTGAGATCCAGGCGCTCTCCGAGGCGATCCTCCAGGACCACCTGGACCTGGGCCACCGGGAAGTCGGCCGTCAGCTCCTCGGGGTAGAGGCGCAGCTGGAGCGCCCGGGGCACCCCCTCGTCCACGGGCAGCCGGACCTGCGCGGCACCGAGCCCCGCGGGGAGCTCGCAGGAGACGCGCAGGTCCAGGAACCGCTCCGCCTGGGGCAGCGAGGGCTGGAGGCGCCAGGACCCCGGGCCCTCGGACACGAGGCCGGGCCGGCCGCCCGGTACCGTCTCACAGGTGGGCGGCGCCCCGGACCAGGGGACACCCGCCGAGTCCACCACGGCCACGTGGACCGGGGCGGCCTGGCCGCCGCGCAGGAGGGCCGGCGCCGGCACGACGACCAGGACGGGCCGGGGGTCGCGCTGGAGGGTCAGCGTGGTGGTCTGGACGTTGCCCAGGTCGTCCTCGATCTGCACCGTGGCGGTGGTGTCGCCCGGTCGGACCGGGAGGGTCGCGGTCGCCACCCCCGTGGCGTCGGCCACGAAGGGTCCCCAGGTCCGGCCGCCGACCGAGAGGGTCGCCCGGGCACCGGGCTCCGTCCGGATCGGGATGAGGGACCGACCCACGAGGTGGACGGTGGCCCACGCGGGCGGGGCGGTGGGGCGCCCGAGGTCGAGCAGGCCCACCAGCACCACCCGCGGGAAGCGCTCCTCACCCGGCTCCAGGACCAGCTCCACCCCGTTCCGGGTCGGGCGGACCCCGCCGATCCGACCCTCGGACGTGAAGGGGAGGAGGAACGACGGATCCACAGGGTCCGCCGACGTGAAGGGGACGAGGACACGGCGTTCCGTCCCGGCGGAGGCCTCCACGCGTGGCACCCCGCGCAGCGTCGGACGCAGCGGATCGGCCAGCGGCAACGTCACGCGTTCGACCTCGCTCCCTCCGACGCCGACCGTGAACGTCACGGGGCCTCGCGCTTCGGGAGGCGCGCGGTACCGGAAGGCCTGGACCCCTGGCCGGACGAGGCCCTCCCCGCGCACGACCTCTCCGGGGGACGCGTCGAGGGTGGGCCGGACCTCCGGGAGCAGGCGGCCGTCCTGGTGGACGACGACCCAGACGCGGCTCTCCACGCCGGGGACCAGCGGTCCGTCCGGGGGAATCAGGGTCACCTCTGCCCGAGCTGCCCGGGGAAGGATCCCGAGGAGCAGCGAGAGCAGCGGGAGCAGGAGGCGGAGGCCGGCCACGGCCCCATCCTATCGCGAAGTCTCCGGGGGACCGCCGCGCGGCCCCCGTGGCGCCGGATGCCTAGTAGCGAACCTCGATGGTGCTGGGCGGTGGCAGGGAGTCCCGCGTGAGCGGGGCCTCCTGGCGCTCGGTCCGGCCCAGCGGATCCATGCTCACCACCTCCACGGGGTTCACCCCTTCCGCGAGTGGCAGGGACGCCTCGAAGGTGCCGTCGTTGGCGGCGATGACGGTGGTCCAGCGGCCCGCGGTCCCGACACGGACCTCGGCGCCCGGATCGGTACGGCCACGGACCGAGATCTCGGCCTCTCGCGTGCGAGCCTCCTCCGGCCAGGCCACCTGCAGGAGGAGCGACTCGGGGATGGCCGCGAGTCGGGCCGTGCCATCGGCGGTGACGTTCATGCGCTGGCCCTCGGCGAGCCGGTCGATGTCCGGTACGCCCCGCACCACCACCGTGCCCCGCTGGCTTTCCACGGCGAACAGGCCGCCCTGCCCTACGCCCACGGCGAAGTCGGCGTCCTGGGCGACCACCTCGCGTCCCTGGTAGACGATGCCCAGGCTGCCCCGCCCCGGCCGGACCGTGGCCTGTACCCGTCCGCCGTCCAACTCCACCCGGACGCCCTCGTGCGTGACTCCCAGCACCCGCACCGCCGACCCGGGGTGGATGGCGATGGTGTTCGACTCCCCGAAGGACAGATCGGCGCGCCCGTTCTCGGAGGTCTCGATGCGATCCATGGGTGCCAGGGACAGCCCGGGCCGGGCCTCGGTGCGGGCCCCTCCGGCCTGCACGAAGACCACGCCCCCCTGTACGGACTGGACGAGCAGGGGACCCGCCGGCTCGGGCCGGAACAGGATCCGATACCCGATCCAGCCGGCGGCCAGGACGAGGAGGACGGCGAGGAGGGTCTTGACCGAGTCGCGCATCCGTCAGGCCTCGGGGAGGTCGAGCAGGTAACACCTGGGCCCGTCGGGATCCGGCTCGGCCAGGACGGCACCCTGCTCCGCCAGGACGCGGCGGGCGAGCCAGAGGGACATGCCCGAGGCGAGCCAGTCGTCCCGGGCGGCGTCCGCGACCCCTTCCCCGGCGGCCAGATCGAACCGCAGCCGGATCCTCCCCTCAATCGCCTCTCCCCGGACGGACAGGGTGCCTCCCGGTGAGAGGAGCGCGCGCAGGCTCGTGAGCAGGCCGGCGAGCGCGCGGCCGAGCCGGGCGCGATCGGCATGGACCGGGAGGGCACGGGGGCTCCGCTCGTGGCGCAGGCCCACGCCCCGCTGCCGGAATGAGGGGGTCACGAGGCTCTCCACCTCCGCGACCAGGGCGTCCAGGTCGATCACCGCACGCGCACCGCCCTCAGTGGCCTCCCGGGTGAAGGCGAGCAGGGTGTGGACGATGTCGGCACAACGGGCCGCCTCGGATTCCATGGCCGCCAGCAGGGCGTCGTCCGGCCCGCCGCCGGAGCGCTGCCGGAGGAGCTGGGCGGTGCCGAGGATCCCCGCCAGGGGGTTGTTGAGCTCGTGGGCCACGCCGGCGCCCAGCTCGGCGACCGCCGCCAGCTTCCCGGACTCGAGCAGGCGGGCCTGCGCATCCCTGAGCTCGCGGGTGCGATCCTCGACGCGCTGCTGCAGCTCGACGTTGAAGGCCTCGATTTCCTTGCGTTGTCGCCGGATCTCCTCCCGGTCGGCCTCGAGGCGGCCCGACATCGTGTTGAAGGCGGTGCCCAGCTCGGCCAGCTCCTGGATCCGGCCCGGCACGACGCGGCGGTCGAGCTTCCCCTCCCCCACGTCCCGCGCGGCGCTCGCGAGGTCCACCACCGGCTCGTGGATCCTCCGCGACGCATAGAGCCCGACGATGGCCGAGAGGCAGACGGCCATGAGCGCGAACCAGGCGGCCTGGGCGCGGATCTGGCGGCGTTCCCGCACGGCGTGATCGTAGGGCTCGGCCACCACCGCCAGCCAACCCGTGCTGGTCACCCGCGCGCACGCGCCCAGGACCTCCTGCCCGTCCTCGAGGGTGTAGGTCAGGTTGGCGCTGGCCTGCTCGAGGAGGAATGTGAACATGTCGGGCCGGACGAGGTCGAGTCCGCTGCGGGCGAAGAAGGCCCCGCCCGCGTCCAGGAGCGCGACCTCGCTCGCCTCGGTCACCTGGGCCTGCAGTTGGAGCAGGACGCGGGCCAGGGAGAACTCGACCGCGAGCACGGGCGTGGTGGCGTCCGGATCCGCGAAGACCATCGCCATGACCGGGAAGTCGGCGTCCGGTGGGGTGTAGGGAGCGCCCAGCGCCGTCCCGCCCTGTCGCGCGGCCTCGATGGGCAGGCGCTCCCGGAACGCCCGGAACCGAGCCTGCGTGACGTACTCGTGGGGGACCTTGAGGGGATCCCCCTCCTCGAAGCGGGCCATCTGGCTCGGGACCAGGTCCTCGCCGTCCGGGGACAGCAGGCTCACGATGTTGACGTCGTCGAACTGGTTGTAGACGACACGGGCGAACCCCACGCGCTCAGCCCCGTCGAGATCGGCGAGGCGGAAGGTGCTGCGCAGGAGGCCGAGCCCCAGGAGCTGCCCGGTCATCCACGTGTCCACGAAGGTGGCGAAGTTCCCGGCGCTCTCGATCTGGGACCGGACCACGCGCCCCATGAGCGCCTCGGTCGCCGCCCCGGTGGCGGCGACGCCGAGCAGGAGCAGGGGCGGGAGGGCCGCGCCGGTGATGCCGAGGACGTGGAGCGTCCGAAGGCGCACGGTGGATCAGGCGTCCGACGGGAACCGGAGGCGGAACACGCTGCCACCGCCCTCGGCGGCGTCCACCTGGACGGTCCCCCGGTACTTGGTCACGATCCGGTAGACGATGTTCAGGCCGAGACCGGTGCCCTTGCCCGGCTGCTTGGTGGTGTAGAAGGGATCGAACACCAGCGAGCGCGCCTCCTCGGGGATGCCCGGCCCGTCGTCCTCCACCTCGGCCCAGGCGTACCCCGGCTCCTGCCCGCACCGGATCCGGATGTGCGCCGGCCTCCCCTGGTCGCGCTGGACGGAGAGCGCCTCCACGGCGTTCCTGGCGAGGTTGACGAACACCTGCTGGATCTCGTTGGTCCGGGCCTGGACGATCGTGTCGGGCGCGAGGTCCAGCTCGAAGCGGATGCCCTGCACCGCCGCCGAGCGCTCCACGAGGCGGACGGCGTCCTCGACGACGCGGGGGAGGTCCACCGTGGTGAGGTACTCGGACCGCGCGGTGCGGCTGTAGCCGGAGAGGTCCTGCACGATGCTCCGGACGGTCTGGCAGTACTCCACGATGTCGCGCGCGTAGTTGCGCACGAGGTCCGGGCGGTCCTCCTCCAGGACGGCCTCGGCGAGCCCCATGATCCCGAAGAGCGGGCTGGAGATCTCGTGGGCGATCCCTGCGGCCAGCGTGCCGATGCCCGCCAGCTTCTCGGACTGGATCAGCTCCGCCTGGAGCCGTCGCGTCTCTTCGAGGCTGGACTCGAGCGCCTGGTTCTTCTCCCGCAGGCTCGAGAGGAGACGGCGGTTCTCCAGGACGATCCGCTGCTTGTCGAGGGCCCGGCGCACCTTCTTCTGGATGTCGAAGACGTTGTTGAGCGGCTTGAGCACGTAGTCGAAGGCATCGAGCTCCATGGCCACCAGCGCCGTCTCCAGGGAGGCGTAGCCGGTGATGATGATGACCTCGGCGTCGGGATTGACCTCCTTCGCCAGGCGGAGGAGCTCAAGCCCGTTCGTGTCGGGCAGGTTCTTGTCCGTGACGAGGAGGTCCACGCCCTCGCGCCGGATCACGTCCCGCGCCTCCGCGCCGGTGGCCGCGAGGGTGAGGCGGTAGGGTTCCTTCTCGAAGACGGCCTTCAGGATCTGGAGGATCACCGGCTCGTCGTCCACGATGATCAGGTGCGGGGCCACGGCCGCGTCCATGAACCCTCCAGGGCGGGGGGGGAGCGTAGCACACCGTCGGCCCCCGGGTCGAGATGCCCTGTTTGACAGGCAGACGGGAGACAGTATGCTGTCCCACCGCGGACGGCGTCGTCCGCGGCCCTCCTCCCCAGGAGTCCCGCCTCATGCGTGCTCCTCTGCTCGTCGCCCTCCCCCTCCTGGCCGGCTGTCCGCTCAAGGCCGGCGGCCCCGACGCCGCGGGCGCGACCGGCCCCGTCCAGCAGCAGGCGGCCGCCGACGGCACGCTGCTCGTGCAGGTGGACGTCAACAACGACGGACGCGCGGACATCTACAACCACTACCGGTCCGACGGCACGTCGCGGGTCCTCGTCCGGAAGGAGATGGACCTGAACCGCGACGGCCGGATCGACGTCTGGTCCTCGTACACCGACACCGGTGTCCTCGAGAAGGAGGAGATGGACGGCGACTTCGACGGCGTCGTGGACTGGGTGGACCACTACCAGGGCGGGCGTCGCGTGATGAGCGAGGTCTCCACTCAGGCGTCGGGTCGCTTCGACCTCTTCAAGTACTACGAGAACGGCAGGATCCGGCGCAAGGAGCGCGACACCAACGCCGACGGTCGGGTGGATTTCTGGGAGTACTTCGACGACGCCGGCCACGTCAGCAAGGTGGGCTGGGACGTCGACGGCGACGGCCAGATGGACGTCCGCGAGGAGTAGCGTCGGCCGGGGGAGCTACAGGTAGCGCTGCAGGCCGCGGCGCTCCATCTCGGCCAGCAGGGCCTTGAGATCCTGGGCCCGGTCGCGGTGCGCGACGAGGAGGGCGTCGGCCGTGTCCACCACGACGAGGTCCTCCACGCCGAGGAGCGCCACGAGCCGGTCGGGCGCGTGGACCACGTTGCCCTGGGCCCCGAGGGCGACACACTCGCGCGCCAGGACCCACCCCCCCTCGGTGGCGGGCACGACCTCGGGCAACGCAGACCAGGAGCCGACGTCGGACCAGCCGAATCGGCCCGGCACCGTAAGCACGCCCCGGGAGCGCTCCATCACGCCGTAGTCGACCGACGTGGCGTCGAACGTCTCCCAGAGCTCCTCGAGCCGGTGCGGATCGTGGGCCAGGTGCTCCATGGCGGCCCAGGTGCCCGGCAGGTACTCCCGGTAGGCGTCGCGGATGGCGTCCACCGTCCAGCAGAACATCCCAGCGTTCCAGAGATGATCGCCCCGATCCACGAACGCGCGGGCCTTGGCCAGGTCGGGCTTCTCCACGAACCGCTTGACCCGGTGGAAGGGCATGTCGTCCCAGCGGCCCAGCTCGCCACCCACCCACAGGTAGCCGTAGGCGGTCTCGGGTCGGGTGGGCTGGATCCCGATCGTGACGAGGGCGTTGGTCTCGGCCGCGGCCCTGGCCGCCGCGGCCAGGGTGCGCCTGAAGACCGGCTCGCCGGTGACGAGATGATCGGCGGGCAGCACCGCCATGACGGTCTCACCGCCGGCCCGCCGGGCGATCTCCACGGCACCCCAGGCGATGCACGGCGCGGTGTTGCGCCCCCGGGGCTCCACCAGGAAGTTGTCGGCGGGGATCCCGGGGAGCTGGGCCCGGGCGTCGTCCTCCAGCTCGCGGCCGGTGGCCACGAGGATCGCGCCCGGATCCACCAGGCCCTCGAGGCGATCGACCGTGCGCTGCAGGAAGGTGCGGCCCCCCATGAACTCCAGGAACTGCTTGGGGCGGTGGTTCCTGGACAGGGGCCAGAAGCGCGTACCCCGACCGCCCGCCATGACGAGCACGTGGAGACGGGGGTGCTCCATGGAGGACTCCCAGGCACCAGGGACCGTCCAAGGTATCGCCCCCACAGGGCGGTCGTCAGCGGAGGCCGGACGAATCCGGTCCTGGAGGCGGGAAGAGCGCCGGATCCAGCTGCCGAAGCGCCTCGTACGCCGCGACCGCTACGGCATTGGCGAGGTTGAGACTCCGGATCGGACCGGGAATCGGGATCCGCCATGCGGGCTCCCGGGCCTGGAGGACGGGCGGGAGGCCCGTGCTCTCCCGCCCGAAGACCAGCACGTCGCCGGCCTCGAAGACCGCCATCGAGACGGGCCGTGGGGCGTGGCGGGACAGGACGTGCACGCGCCGCCCCTCGGCCCAGCGGAGGAAGTCGTCGAGCGTGGGCCACTCCTGGAGGTCCACCTGCCGCCAGTGGTCGATGCCCGCCCGGCGGACAGCCTTCTCGTCGGTGCGGAATCCGAGGGGATGGACCAGGTGCAGCCGCAGCCCCAGCCCCACGCAGAGACGTCCCACGTTGCCCGTGTTCTGGGGGATCTCGGGATGGACGAGCGCGACGTGGAACCGGGGCTCGGGTCGACCTCCGGCTAGGGGTCGCACCGGGCATCCGGATCGGTCGGGGTCTCGCATCGGTAGCGCCCGACGATCACGCGCGCCGCCTGCACCAGGTGGGTGCCGATGCGGTAGCCGGTGTCGAACACCTGCACCACCATGCCGTCCATGGCGGGCATCGGCACGTCCACCGTGGCCAGCGCCTCGTGGAGGGTGGGATCGAACGGGATGCCGGCCGTGGAGATCTCCTCGAGGCCGAGGTCGTGCAGGGCGGCCTGGAACTGGCCCAGGACGAGATCGAAGCCCTGGACGACATCGGGGGGGAGGTCCATGCGGGCCAGCGCCTCGATGGACCGGCGCAGGTTCTGGACCGGTTCGAACACGGACGTGACCACGCGGGCCCGTTGTCGCCGCTCGTTCTCGGCCTCGAGGCGCTCGGTCCGCTCGCGGAAGGCGGCCATCTCGCCCTGGAGCTGCTGGTAGGCGGACGAGACCCGGCGGAGCCGGGCCTCCATCTCCTCGAGGGCCCGCGCCGCCGGATCGTCGGTGACGTCCTCCGCCTCGGCGGCCGCCGAGGCGGCTGCCGGCGCGGTCTCCACGGGCTCGGCGTCCGTGACCCCGGCCGGGGACGGGGTGACGGGCGCGTCGGGATCGTGGGCGACCGCCGCTCCGTGGTCGCCGCTCTTCCCCTTGGACATGGACCTGGCCTCCCGGGTGTTCGGGACCCCAACCGTAATCCGGACCCCGGGTCCGTCAACGCGGGCGACGCCAGCGTTCCCGGCGCTCGGGACCGCGGTTACCTTCCGCCTCGCCGTGGAGGAGCTGCCGTGCATCCCCGCCAGATCCGCATCATGGGCATCCTCGCCGCCATCCTCGTGGCGCTCGTGGCCGTCCTCGTCTACGTCCAGCCCCCGGAGGATCGGGGAGAGGGGGACCACCGCGGTCCGGAGCGCGTCTGGAGCGGTCTCGCCGCGTCCGACGTGACCCGGATCGAGGTGGACCGTCCCGACGGCGTCGAGAGGGTGTTCGAGCGCGAGGGGGAGGCCTGGCGCATCGTGGAGCCGTTCGGAGCGCCGGCCGATCGCTGGCGCGTGGAGGACATGGCCAGCCGCCTGGCCTCCCTCGAGGCGGGCGAACCCATCGACGCCCCGGATCCGGCCCCGTTCGGCCTGGGCGAGACCCCCAGGGCCACGGTCACGTTCACGGACGCGAAGGGCGAGGTCCGGGTGCTGGTGCTCGGCGACGACGCCCCGGTGGGCAGCAACACCTACGTGCGCACCGCGGACGGGGGGCCGATCCGGGCCGCTGCCGGCCAGGTGGGTGCCGACTTCCTCCGCCCCCTGGACGAGTATCGCTCCCGCGAGCCGTGGAAGGTGCAGGCGAACGCGGTGGGCGCGGTCCGCTGGCGCTCCCAGGACGGCGGAGGGACGCTGAAGAAGGACGAGCACGGCTGGTGGGTGGGCGAGACGCCCGTCCGCGCCGACGACTCCGCCGTGGAGGCCCTCCTGCGCGAGGCGGGGGACCTGCGCATCGGGGCCTTCGGCGGCGTGCCCGAGGGCACGGCGTTCGACCGGGGTTCCCTCGTCCTCGTAGTAGACGGTGCCGAGCACCGGATCGAGATCGGCGCCCCCCAGGAGGCCGGTGTGCCGGCCCGCGTCCCCCTCGCCGAGGGGCCCGTCCTGCTCGAGGACGGTGTGCTCGCCCTCGTGGACCGCGACGAGGCCGACCTGGCCCTGTCCGCGCCCCTCCCCGTCCGCCGGGGGGCGCTGGATGCCGTCCGGGTCACCCTGGGCGACCTCTCCCTCCAGGACACGCGCAAGGACGGTCTCTGGCAGGACGAGGCCACGCAGGGTCTCCTCGACGCGCTCGAAGACGCGCGGGTGGACCGCGGCCGGACCGCGGTCGAGCCCACCGCCTGGGGTCGCATCGAGCTGACGGAGACCGGCGGTCGGAAGGAGGTCCTCGTGATCGGTCCGGCCGGGCCCGACGGCGCCTGTCCCGCCCGTGACGAGGCCGGCGGATCCCCCTTCCCCATCGACGCGGGCACGATCCAGGCGCTGCGGGACGCCCTCACCTCGGCCGCCTGAGGCTGGCTACTGCACGGCCCGCGCGTTCGGCCGGGTCCGGAAGGCTCCGGTGGCGGGCTCGTCGTCCGGCAGGGGGATCGAGGGCGTGGCCGGGGGGCGGCCTCCGGGACGCACGAGTCGCCACGCGACCAGGAGGGCGAGCAAGGCCAGCACCCAGCCGGGGGTCCAGCCCGCCACGCCGCCCGCGACGCCTCCCGCCGCGATCAGGGCGACGAGTCCGAGGAGACGGCGCCGCCGGACCACCCGGTTCCGGAAGCGGCCGAGGGCAGCGAGCAGGTCGCGCTGCTGGGGCTCGGCCGTGGCTGTGGCCGCCTGGAGGTGCTCGTGGGCCCTTCCTGTGCGCCCCCGGTGCAGCTCCAGCAGCACCAGCAGGAAACGGGCGCCGAAGAGGCTCGGATCGTGACCCAGCGCCTCCTCGAGCGGCACCCGGGCCTCGGCGAGGCGGTTCTGCCGCACCAGCACCACGCCGAGCTGGTGGAGCAGCGCAGGGTCGCCCGGATGGTGCCGGCAGGCCAGGCGAGCATAGAGCTCCGCCTCCTCCCGGCGGCCGAGGAGATCCGCGGCCAGCGAGGCCGCGAGGGCGGCGTCCCGGTGATCCGGCCGGGCCTCGAGGAGCCGGGAGAGCGCCTCGAGGGCGGGCTCGGCCTCCCCCTCCCGGAGATCCTGGAGCGCGTGCGCGAACGGATCCTCCACGTGGTCCGGATCGAGGGGCGGCACGGTATCGGCCCCGGCGACCGCCTCCTCGGGTGACGCCCGGGTGGTGAGCAGGATGCCGCAGTCCACGGCCTGCCAGGCCGAAAGGAGGTGCTCGGTGCCCTCCTCGGAGGGGCGGGCGTGGCGGAGGGCGGCGACGAACCGTCCGAAGGCCTCGCGTGCCACGTCCGCCCCGCTGCCCTCGAACCGGTACACGTAGAGCACCGCGGGGTGGCCGTCGTCGCGGGTGAGCCAGTAGACCCGGGCCGGCGTCCCGCCCTCCACCGCGGCGAACCGGAAGGCCTCGGGATTCTCGCCGCGCCGGGCGGTGAAGCGCCGGAGGAAGGCCGCCACCTCGGCAGCCATCTCGCCCCCGAGCCCCTCGCGGTCCCCGATGGAGCGGACCGCGGCCCAGGTGTGCCGCAGGAGGTACGAGCGGCGCAGCTGGCGGATGCGGCGGCGGCAGTGCCAGACCTCGGCCTCCACGGTGGAGGCGTCGTCGAAGCGGTCGGCGGCGCTCGTGATGCGCCGCTGGTAGAGACGGACGGCGTCCTCGAACGTGAAGGCCCGGACCACCCCGTCGCGCCCCACGATCTCCACGGGGAACTCGACCAGTGAGGAGTAGTCCTTCTGCTGGTAGCGTCGTAGCCTGCGCTGTCGCTCGTCGTTCGCCACGGGCCCGATCCCCAGGGGGGTCCGGGTCCATTGTACCCGGACCTGCCCTCCGTCGGAACCGCGGGCAGGCTGGACGGCGCGTGCCGTCCCTGCAATAAAGGGCGCCATGCAGAGGTATGGACGGCC
The DNA here is from genome assembly GCA_041309225.1 of Deltaproteobacteria bacterium. Lineage (GTDB taxonomy): Bacteria > Myxococcota_A > UBA796 > UBA796 > JAFGLY01 > JAFGLY01. The sequence goes on from JBFYZZ010000285.1 coordinate 33,720, forward strand.
AGACGTGCCCCCGGGGGGTCCTCATCCCGCCGGCGGCCCCGGCCCCGAGGGGGTCGGCCCGGAGCCCCCCGTGTCGCTGCGCCTCGCTCCGTCCCCTGCCGATGAGAGCGCCATCGTGTACGAGGCGCTGGCGGGCGACGCGGCGGCTCGGACCTGGATCGTGCGCACCTACACCCCGATCGTGCATCGATTCGCCGTCCGGCTGCTTGCCAACGAGGAGGACGCGCTCGATGCCACGCAGGAGACCATGGTCAAGGTGCTCCGGAACCTCGACCGGTACGACGCCTCCTGGAGGTTCGCCACGTGGGTGTTCGGGATCGCTCGCAACACCTGCGTGGACGAGCACCGCCGGCGGCGCCGGCGCCCGACGTCTCCGGAGGTGGAGGTGGCCGATCCCACGGACTCCCCCCTCGAGCGGACCGAGCGCGAGCATCGGGCCATGCGCCTCCTCGACGCGCTCGCACGCCTCCCCCCGCTCTACCGGGAGGTCGTGCTGCTGTATCACTTCGAGCACTTCAAGTACCGCGAGATCGCCGACGTCCTCGGGCTGCCGCTGGGCACCGTGATGAACCGGATCTTCCGGGCCCGCCAGAAGCTGCGGATCCTCTACGACGCCACCGAACTCGAGACCGGAGCCAGCCCATGACCGGACACCCCTCCGACGAACGCCTGGAACGCTTCGTGACCCAGCGCCTGCCGTCCCGGGAGGTGGTCGCGATCGCCCGCCATCTCGACGACTGTCCGGCGTGCGCGCTCCGGGCCCGCGCGCGCGGTCCGCGCGCACCCGCCTGCGCCACGGTGGACGATCCCCCCCCCCCCGAGGGGCGCGAGCGCGCGATCCTCGAACGGGCCTCCCAGCCCGCCGCCCCGGTCGTCCCGCCGTGGGGCATGGCCCTGGCGTTGCTGGCGATGGCGGCCGGCCTCCTGGTGGCTCTGGGCGATCCCGCGGGGCTCTTCGCCACGGCGGGACGCGCCGCGAGCTCGCTGGTCCGGACGGGCGGTACCCTGACCGGCCTGCTCCCCTCCCCTCCCCTCGTCCTGGCCGCGGGGGCCGCCGTCGGTCTGGCGTCCAGCCTCGCTGCCTTCGGTCTCCTCCGTCCCTCCCGGGAGGCACCATGATGCTGCCGCTCCTCGCCCTTCCCCTCACGTTCGCCATCTCCACGGGGCAGGTCGTTCCCGAGGCGGCTCCGGTCCCCGTGCTCGGGACCGTGACCGAGGTGCCGGCGACCGAGGCCCCGGCGACCGGGCCCACACCCGAGCCGATCGCGGAATCCGGGCCGCCTCCATCCCCGAAGCCGCCCGTCGTGCGCAGGACGGGCACCGGCGCGGCCCTGGCCGCGGTGCAGGCGCAGCTCTCGGCGCAGGAGGCTCGCCTGATCGACCTGGAGGCCCGGCTCACGACGCTCGAGGCGGTGCCCCCGCCGCCGCCCCCGGCGGCGGAGGACGCCGGGAAGGTGGGCCGGCGCCTGCAGTCGTTCGGGCGCACGCTGGTCGTCCCCGAGGGCGAGCGCGTGGCGGAGGCCATCGCGTTCGGCGCGCCCGTGGACGTCGCCGGGAGCGTGGTCGGCGACGTGGTGTCCTTCGGGGGCGACGTGGACGTCCGGTCCACCGGCCGGGTGGAGGGCGACGCGGTGTCCTTCGGCGGCGAGGTCCGGCTCGAGGGCGGTGGCGAGGTGCTCGGCGACCGCACCGGCATCGCCGAGGTGCCGATCTCGTTCGGCCCCTCGGCGGTGGCCTCCTACGTGGCCCGCGGTGGATCGTGGGCTCAGGGCCAGGTCCGGCGACTCGTCCTCCTCCTGAGCCTCGCGGCGACGAGCGTCCTGGTGCTGGGCATCGCCCCGGACCAGGTCCAGGGCGTGGCGCGCGGTCTGCGCGAACACCCGGTCCGCTACGGATTCACCGGTTTTCTCCTATCGATCGCGGTGGTCTTCGTCGCCGCCCTGCTCGCCGTGACCCTCATCGGCATCCCGGTGTCCCTGGTCCTGCTCGGCGCCGCGGCGTTCGCGTGGCTGCTCGGCTTCACCGGGCTCGCGCTGGCCACGGGGACCCTGCTGCCGCTGCCGTCGAGCGGAGGCGGCAAGCTGGTCGCCCTCCTTCTGGGCATCGTCCTCATCGCCCTCGTCGGGCTCGTTCCCTGGGTGGGGAAGATCGCGCTCGTGCTCATGGTCTTCCCGGCCCTGGGGGCCGCGGTGGGCACCCGGTTCGGCACCCGGGCCTGACCGGGATCCCGAGCCGCCCGGACCAGCGGGCGCCGCCGGTCACATCCCGCATCGCGCCGCGATGAGGGCCCAGGCCACGACGCCCGCGGCCAGGGAGCTCCGTTCCGAGCGGAGGGCCGCCATTGGCGACACGCGCGGCGGCGCCGGCGGCGTGCGGGGTCCCGGCGCGAACCACCGGGGGACGCGGGACGCGAAGGCGCGGTAGGACGCACCGTGCACCGCTGTCAGGCGCTCCTCCTCCCAGGCGACCACGAGGCGCCAGTGGACGCCGAGCAGGGCGGGCACGACGGCGCCGGCAGGGGCGGCGGCGGCCGCGGCCAGGCCGCTCCACAGCAGCAGGTTGCCCACGTAGCAGGGGTTGCGGGACCAGCGGTAGGGGCCGCCCAGGGCCAGCGGCCCGACCTCGTCCCCCCGCGTGCGGCCTCCCGGACCGAGATGGCGGACCGCCCAGAGGCGGAGGACCGCCCCGAGGGCGCAAAGGACGGCGCCCAGGGCGAGGGACGCGGCGCTCGGACGGGCGAGCGTCGCCATGAAGACGAGCCCCGGCACCGGAATCCACCCTCGGTGCCGGAACAGCGCGCGGCCGATCCGCGCCGCGGTCACGTGTTCAGGTCGGACAGGCGGTCGCCCAGCACCGCGAGGATCTCGCTCGCGTTGGTGGGATCGGTCAGCGCGAGGGCCTCTCTCGCCAGGGAGTCGGCCTGGCCGGCGTCGAGCAGGGCGGTGCGCGCCGCGTCGAGGTCTTCGGCCATCAGGCGGGTGATGCCCCGCGCGAGCAGCAGGCTGGCCTGAAGCGGGGGATCCAGCGACTCGACGCCCAATGCCTGGTCCACGAGCGCGCTCGCCTCGCTCCAGGTGCCCTTGCGCAGCGAGAGCTCGGCGAGGCGGAGCAGCGCGCGCGGCTCCGAGGCGTCGAAGTTGAGGCTCTTGCGGTAGTGGTCCGCGGCCTTCTCGGGCAGGTTCATCTTGCGGTCGAGGACGAAGCCCTTGGCCAGGTAGGCGTTCACGACGTCGGCCCGCTCCCGGGCGTGGAAGATGACGTTGTTGTGGACGTTCAGGAGGGCGTTCCACTCCTTCCGCTCGAACAGGATGCCCGCGAGGCCCAGGAGCGCGGGGATGTCGTTGGGGCGCAGCTCCAACGCCTTGTTGAAGCGCTTCTGCGCCTTGTCGAGGTCGCCCAGGTGCTGCTGCACGTGACCCAACTGGGTGTAGACGCGTGCCAGGAAGGTGGGATCCCCCTGCCCGCCCGTGAGCTGCAGCAGCTTCCGGAGGGCGTCCTCGGCCTCGGGCCACCGGCCCGTCTCGATGTAGATGGGACCGATGGCCTCGAGGGAGGGCAGGTGCGTCTGGTTGAGCTCCAGGGTGCGCTCGTAGCGCGCGACCGCCTCGGTCGTGCGACCCAGGGCGCGGAGGGTCTCCCCGAAGCGGAAGTAGAACTGGGCCACCTCCATCTGCTCGTCGAAGTCGGCGACGTCGCGCTCCGCCTCGATGGGCTCGAGGCGCTCGAAGAGCTCGACCGCGTCGGTGAAGGCGCCCGACTCGAAGAGGTGGGCGCACCGGAAGGACAGGGCCTCCGAGTCGTCGGGCCGTTCGGCGAGGATGCGGCCGTAGATCTCGCTCGCTCCCTGTCGATCACGGAGCGTGGCATCCCGGATGCGGGCGGCGCGGGCGAGCGTCTCCTGGCGCTCGTCGCCCCCGACCGCGTCGGCGAGGGCCAGGAGCGCCCGCACCGCCTGCTCCCATTCGCCCCGCGCGGAGTGGACGCGCTCCAGCGTCCGGGCCGCATCGGCATCGGGGCAGGCGCCGTAGGCGGCCGCCTCGAGGAACCGGACCGCGTCGGCCGGGCGATCCAGCCGGTCCTCGCAGACCTCGCCCACGCGCCGCAGCATCGCGGAGCGCTCGGGGCCCTCGAGAATCTGGGCCAGCGCCGTGCCGTGATCCACGAAGGCCTTCCAGTCCTCCGCGGCCTCGGCGAGACCCAGCAGGCGCTCGCGCGCCTCCCGGTGATCGGGGTCGAGATCGAGGACCTTGCGCCACGTGTCCGCCGCCACCGACGGATCCTGGAGGCGATCCTGCCAGATGCGCGCGATCTCGCCGTAGGTGGAGGTCTGCTCTGCGCCCGTCGCGAGCACGGCCCGCCGGGACAGCAGGCCCACGAGGCTCCGCCAGTCCCCGGCATCCTCCGCGAGCAGCTGGAGGCCGCCCAGCGCGGTGAGGTCGTCGGGCACGAGGTTGAGGACCTCGAGCCAGACCTCGCGCGCCTTCTCACCGTTGCCGAGCTCCTTGTGGAGCGAGGCCATGCGGTGCAGGATCTCCGCCCGGTCGGCATCGGTCGTGGCCACCGCCAACCGCTGCTCCACGTACTGGACGGCCAGGGCTCCGTCGCCGCGCGCCGCGGCGATGCGGGCCATGGCGTCGAGGATCTCGGGATCCCGCGGGTCCTGCTCCAGGAGCTGTCGGTAGAAGTCCCAGGCCTCGTCGGTGCTGGCGAGACGCTCCGCCAGGACCTTGCGCTGGGTGCGGTCCACGGCCGCGAGGACCTCGGGATTGCGCACGAGCGTGCGGATGCGTCCCAGGTTCTCGAACACCGCCTTCCAGTCGCCGCTCGCCTCGAGCCAGCGTCCGAGGAGGAGCAGCGTGGGCAGGGGATCGTCGTCGGACTCGAGGCTGGCCTGGAGCGCCACGACGGCGCCCTCGCCGTCCTCGATGTCGAAGAGCATGCTGGCGAGCTCCACGCCGCCGGTCACGCCCACGCGCTCGAACAGGCCGCGGATGCCCGCGCCGTCGCGCGCGGCGACCAGGACACGCAGGAGGCCGTCGAAGGCCTTGCCCCGGCCGGGTCGGGCCCCGAGGGCCGCCTCGTAGAGGACCCGGGCCTCGTCCGGCCGCCCGCCCACCTCGAACCGGTGGGCGCCCAGGAGGGCGTGGAGCGATCGGACGGCGGGCGTGGCGGAGGCCTCCATGAGCGTGCGCTGCACCTCGGCCAGCGCGGCGTGGTCGCCCGAGGCCGTGAGCAGGCGTTCCATGCCGATGCTGGCGGGGAGGTCGCCCGGACGGACCACCACGGCGGCCTGGTAGGCCGTCAGGGCTCCGGCGGGATCCTGGAGGTAGATCTCCCGGATGCGTCCGAGGTCGCGGTGCCGGTCGTCGCTCGAGGAGCACTCCAGGGCGCACGCCGCCTCCTCCCAGCATCCCAGACTCTCGCACAAGCGGGCCAGCATGCCCATGGGACGGGCGGTCGCCGCCCCGGCGGAGATCAGGGGCCCCAGGATGCCGATCGCGGCGACGTCGTCGCCCGCCTCGACCTTGAGGAGGGCGGCCTGGAGCCGCGCGTCCTCGAGCAGGGCGGGATCCGCGGCGGCCCACTGCTCGAGTCGTGCGGCCGCGGCGGAGCGGTCGCCCGATCGGAGCGCGAGCCGCAGGAGGGTCTCGAGCGCGCCGGCGTGGTCGCCGCGGGTCGCGAGGATGCGGCTGGCGAGGGGATCAATCTCGGTGCCGGGCAGCACGCTCCCGAGGACCGTGGCGTGGAAGAGGTGCCACGCCTTCACGCCGGGATCCTCCTCGGTGTCGGCCTCGGCCTCGAGGAGCCCCAGGACGGAGGCGACGTCGTGGACGCAGCAGAGGACGTCCCGGAGCAGGACCCGCGCCGGGTGGAAGCCCGGCGACAGCTCCACCGTCCGCTTCAGGGCCGTGATCCCGGCGTCGGCGTCGCCCACGTGCTCGGCGAGCAGGCGGCCGGCGAGGTACCACAGGCCCGAGGCCCGGTCCGGGTCGGTCGCGGCCGCTGCGGCACGCTGCGTGACGGTCGCGAGCCCCTCCCAGTCCTCCCGGCTCTCGAGGACGTGCGAGAGGGCGTCGAAGGCGAGGACCTGGTCGGGCACGACGTCCAGGGCACGCCGGTACAGCTCGACCGCCTCGGGGGCCGGATCGCCGAGGTCCCAGGCGAGCCCCGCGCGGAACAGCTGGAGGGCGGCCGCCTGGGGATCGTCGCCGACCGCGGCCCGCTGCTCGATCAGGGCCGCCCGTTCGCACGCGAGCCCCATCCGGCGGTACACCCGGTCGAGGCCCTCGAGCGCCGGCGACCACATGGCCCGGCGATCGAGGATGGCCTCGTAGAAGCCGCGGGCACGGGCGTCGTCCTGCAGGAGGTACTCGCAGGCCACGGCTGCCTGGAACAGGAGGGACACGGCCAGGTCGGGCGAGGCGACCCTGGCGGCCTGGGCCTCCCAGAGGACGACCCGGGCCTCGTGATCCCCCCGGGCCTTCAGGAGACGGGCGATGCCCTCCATGGCCGGGACGGCCTCCGGATCCGCCTTGAGGGCGGCCCGGTAGGCCTTCAGGGCGTCGTCGGGTCGGTCGAGGCGGAACTCGAGCAGGAAGCCGGCCTCGAAGGAGGCGAGGGCCGCGGAGTGGCCCTTCGCGTGGCGAGCCTCGGCCTGCAGGGATTTCACCGCCTCGTCCCAGCGCTCCTGCGCGAGGAGGAAGGCACGGTGCTCGGCCCGCTCCGGTGCGGTGGGTTCCGCCTTGGCCACGTGCTCCCACGCCGCGAGGGCGCTGTCGGTGTCGGAGGTGCGGGTCGCCCAGATCCGGGCGGCGCACAGGTTCCAGGTACGGGCGTCGACGCCCGTCGAACGGCTCGCCTCGGACTGGTAGAGGCGCGCGAGGTCGGCCCAGGCCCCGACGCGGCGGTGGAACCGCTCGAGGGCCAGGAACGCAGGCGTGTAGGCGGGATCGGCGGCCCGAGCGGCCTGGTAGGCGGCGAGGGCCTCCTCGTCACGGCCGAGGCGGCTCTCGAGGATCTGGCCCCGCTCCACGTGGTACTCGGCGGCCAGCGTGCCGCTCGCGAGCTCCGCCATGCGGCCCAGCACCGGCGGGAGCGACGTCCAGGCCTGGAGCCTGAGGTAGAGGTCGCGCAGGAGACGGAAGGAGAAGTAGTCGTCGGCGTCGGCCGCGGACGAGGCCTCGAGGAGACGCACGGCGAGCGCATCGTTCCTCAGGTTGTTGCGGGCGACCAGCGCGGCGTCCTGGAGCGCCTCGGCCCGGGCCTTCGGCTCCTCGAGCAGGCCGGCGCGCTCCTCGAAGACACGGCACAGCTCGGCATAGTCCTCGCGTTCGGCCACGAGGTCCGCCAGGTCCCGGAGGAGAACCGGGGTATCGAGGCCGGCGTCGTGGGCCGTGCGCAGGAGGCCCTCGGCCCGGCCGTGGTCACCGACCCAGTCGCGGTGGATGGCCGCCGCAGCCGCGAGCCGTCGGGCTCGGAGCGCGGGGTCGCCGTCGGCCGCCTCGAGCTCGAGATAGTGGGCGATCTCCCACCACGATCTGGCCTCCAGGGACATGTCCGCGACAGGCGCGGCGTCGGTGCCGATCGGGACCGGCGGCCTCGTGGCTGCGCGCGGCGGCGCCTCCGCCTCGATCGCCAGGAGCA
>JBFYZZ010000286.1:0-7427 GCA_041309225.1 Deltaproteobacteria bacterium
CGGCCGTGCCCTGGCGGGCGCTGGCGGCGCTCGGCGCGACCGCGGGGGTGCTCGCGGCCGGGCCGCTGGCCTGGTACCTCGCCCACTGGTCGCTGCTCCCGGGCACCGCCGAGACCTCCACCTTCCCCCACCCGGAAGCCGTGGCCGACAGCCTGCGGCCCGTCTGGCCCTTCCTCGCGATGGACGGCCGGATCCTGGGCCAGGCCCTCTCGGGCGTGGTGGTCGTGCTCGCGCCGGTCCAGCTCGTCCGGGTGCTGCTCGGGCGCTCGGACCGGCCCTGGCTGGATCTCGCGCTCGTGGGGGTCTGGGGCGTCTTCTTCGTGCTGGCGCTGGGGCCGGCGTTCCGGGTGGCGGGGGTCTCGCCGTTCGACGCGGTCTACGGGCTGGCGGCCCCGCTCCGGCGGTTCTGGTGGCCGTCGCGCCACGTGGCGGTGGCCACGATCGCGGTGGTGCTGCTCGCGGCCCGGGCCGTGCCGTGCCCGCGCCGGCCCGCGGTCGCCGTGGCCCTGGCCCTGGGGCTGGCGGCGTCGGTGCCGGTGAGCCTGGTCCTCCAGGGCGTGCGGCCCCGGGCCGAGGTCACCCGGATGGCCGCCTGGCCGCCCCCCTTCTACGAGGAGGTGGCCCGCGCGCCCGGCACGCTCGTCCTCGAACCGCCGCTCTCCCCGCTCGTGGCGGTCTCCCAGAAGCACCTCCTCTACCAGCTCGTCCACCGCAAGACGCTCATCAACGGCCACGCCGTGTGGGTGGACCGGGTCCGGCCCCCGGCCTGGGACGCCTTCGTGGAGGGCAACTCGTTCCTGCGCGGCATCCGCCGGATCGAGGAGGGGGATCCCACGACCACGTTCACCTTCGAGGCCGCGGACCTCGGCGCCCTCCAGGCCGCGGGCCTGGGGCCGGTGGTGCTCAACGGGGAGCACATCCCGCTCGTGCGCAGCCAGGCCACCCGGCGCCTGCACCAGCTCTTCCTGGACCTGTTCGGCAAGCCGCGGGCCCGCATGCCGCGGGGCTGGGCCTGGGACGCCTCCGCCTGGACCGGCGTGACCACCCTGCCCATCCTCCCCTTCGCCCCCCGGGAGCGGGAACGCGCGGGGCTCGCCGACGGATCGGGCCAGGAGGTGCTGCGGACGCCGAGCTCGGAGGTCTTCACGCCGCCTCGCGACGCCTTCGACGCGCCCCGGCCCGAGGATGGCGCCCCGGCCGAAAGGCAATAGAGGGTCGCGGCGTCCCTTCACTCCGGACGGGGCACCCGGCCGTCCGCATGGGCCACGCACCCCTTTCTTCCAGGGAGATCGGCGGCCATGTCTCCGAAGGACACCACCCCCCGCAAGGCCCAGGAGCCGACGGGCGACCTGCGCGCCTGGACCGTGAAGGACAGCGCCGAGCTCTACAACGTCGCCAACTGGGGCGACGGCTACTTCCGCATCAACAAGGCGGGCCACCTGGAGGTGAACCCGGGCCGGGACCCCCGGTGGGGCATCGATCTGAAGCTGCTCGTGGACGACCTCGTCGCCCGCGGGATCCCGCTCCCGCTCCTCCTGCGGTTCACCGACGTCCTGGAGTCCCGCGTCCAGACGCTCGCCAGCGCCTTCGCCGAGGCCATCGCCCAGCACGAGTACAAGGGCGTCTACCGGGGCGTCTACCCGGTCAAGGTCAACCAGCAGCGCCACATCGTGGAGGAGCTGGTCCGCTTCGCGGAGCCGCGGGACATGGGCCTCGAGGCGGGGAGCAAGTCCGAGCTGCTGGTGGTGATCGCACTCCTCGAGAACCCCCGTTCCCTCATCATCTGCAACGGGTACAAGGACGAGGAGTACATCGAGACGGCGCTGCTCGCGACCCGGCTCGGCCGCAACGTGGTGATCGTGGTCGAGAAGTTCTCCGAGATCGAGGCCATCCTCGAGGTGGCCGAGCGTCTCGACGTGGAGCCCACGCTGGGGGTGCGGATGCGCCCGGCCTCCCGCGGGGCGGGCCGCTGGGAGGGCTCCACGGGCGACCGTAGCAAGTTCGGCCTCTCCATTCAGGAGATGGTGGACGGGGTCGAGCTCCTGCGCGAGCGGGGCCGGCTGCACTGCCTGAAGCTGCTGCACTTCCACATCGGGAGCCAGGTCTCCGCGATCCGGGCCATCAACAGCACGCTGCGCGAGGCGGCCCGGATGTTCGCGGAGCTGTGCCGCCTGGGCGCCCCGCTCACGATCATGGACGTCGGGGGCGGCCTCGGCGTGGACTACGACGGCTCGAGGACCAACTTCCCCTCCTCCGTGAACTACACCATCCTGGAGTACGCCGCCGACGTGGTGGCAGCCCTCCAGGCGGCCTGCGACGAGCACGACATCCCCCACCCGGACATCGTCTCCGAGTCGGGGCGGGCGCTCGTCGCGCACTCCTCGGTGCTCGTCACGAGCGTGCTCGGCACCACGTGCCCCCTGGCGCGGGTGGAGGAGCCGGTGGAGGTCCCCGAGGACGACCCGGACCTCGTCTGGGACCTCATCGAGGTCCGCGACGCCGTGTCCCGCAAGTCCTTCCAGGAGGCCTACCACGACGCCCTGCAGCTCCGGGAGGAGGCGCTGACCCGCTTCGAACTGGGGCTCCTGAACCTCACTCAGCGGGCGCGCGTGGAGCGCATCTTCTGGCAGACGTGCGCCCGCATCCTCGCCGTGGTGCGCACGCTCCCCTACGTGCCCGACGAGTTCGAGGGCCTCGAGAAGGCGCTCGCCGACACCTACTACTGCAACTTCTCGGTGTTCCAGTCGGCCCCTGACTCCTGGGCGGTGGGGCAGCTGTTCCCCATCATGCCCATCCACCGGCTGGGCGAACGGCCCACCCGCCGGGCGGTGCTGGCCGACATCACCTGCGACTCCGACGGCAAGATCGACTCCTTCATCGACCTGCGCGACGTGAAGGACGTCCTCGAGCTCCACCCGCCGGACGGCGGGGACTACCTCCTCGGCGTGTTCCTGCTGGGGGCCTACCAGGAGATCCTGGGCGACCTCCACAACCTCTTCGGGGACACCAACGCGGTGCACGTCAGCCTCGACGAGGAGGGCGACTACCGGATCGACTCGGTGGTGGAGGGCGACCGCGTGAGCGACGTGCTCGGGTACGTGTCCTACGGCACGAAGGAACTCGTCACGCGGGTGCGGGCCGCCTGCGAGCGGGCGCTGAAAGCGGGCCGCATCGATCTCGCGCTGTCCAAGCGGATCGTGCGCGCCTACCAGACGAGCCTGGAGGGCTACACCTACCTCGAGTGACGCCGATGCCCTGCGGGCGGCGGCGGCGGTGATAGAGGCCGGGCCATGCCGTTCCTCCTCCTGCTCCTGGTGTCCTGGTGCCTCGCCGCGCCGGCGGCGCCCCCGATCCGCCCCCTCGAGCGCTCGGTGGTCCGGCTCACCAACACCTCCCAGCGGGCCGACTGGCGCACCCCGTGGAACCCGGGCCGCATCGCGGTGGCCACGGGCAGCGGCTTCGTGGTGGAGGGCGGCCGGATCCTCACCAACGCGCACGTCGTGGCGGACTCGCGCAACCTGGTGTTCCACCTGCATGGGGACGCCGTTCCCCACGACGCCCGGATCGTGGCCATCGGCCACGACTGCGACCTGGCCCTGGTCGAGCCGGTGGAGGCCGGCCTGCTCGACGGCCTCCGGGCGCTCCCGCTCGGGGAGATGCCGCGGATGGGCCAGGACGTGACCACCTTCGGGTACCCGGCCGGGGGCACGTGGCTGTCGTCCACGCGCGGCACGGTCTCCCGGATCGACGTGATCGCCTCGGTCCACAGCGGCGGGGCCACGCACCTGGCCGTCCAGACCGACGCCGCGATCAACCCGGGCAACTCGGGCGGCCCGGTCGTCAGCGGCGACCGGGTGGTGGGCGTGGCGTTCCAGGCCGTGGGCCAGCTGGAGAACGTCGGGTACTTCATCCCGCCGCCCATCGTCCGCCACTTCCTCGACGACGTGGCCGACGGCACGTACGACGGCTTCCCCCGGCTCGACGTGCTCCTCGCCAACCTCGACAGCCCCGCCGCCCGGCGGCGGGCGGGCCTCGCCGAAGGCGAGACCGGCGTGCGCGTGGACTTCGTGCACCCCGCGAGCCCCGCCGCCGGGGTGCTCGAGCCGGGCGACGTCCTCCTCTCGCTCGACGGCGAGATCCTCGCCAACGACGGCACCTTCTCGGTGAGCGACCAGCGGCTCCAGATGCAGGCCGTGCTCGATCGCTTCCGGATGGGCGCGTCCGTCGCGACGCGCGTGCTCCGCGCGGGATCGCGGCTCGATCTCGCGGTCCCGCTCGGGCGCAGCGTCTACCCGGACCGGGCCTACGAGACGCGTCCCCGGTACGTCGTCTACGCCGGTCTCGTCTTCGTGCCGCTCGACCGCGAGTACGTCGAGACGATGAGCAGCAAGGCCGACAACGACGTGCTCTACGAGTACACCTACCGCCAGCTGGAGACCCCCGACACGGTGGTGCCCGGCTGCGTGGTGCTCTACCGCCGCCTGGACCACGCGGTGAACGCCACGGTGGGCATGGCCACCCACCTCGTGGTGGCGCGGGTCAACGATCGCGAGGTCCACACGCTCGAGGACCTCGTGGCGGCGCTGGAGGGCAACCCCGGTCCGTACCATGTCTTCGCGTTCGCCCACGTGGACCGGGTGACGGTGCTCGACCGCGCCGCGGCCGACGCCGCCCACCGGGAGATCCTCGATCTGTACGCCGTCATCGAGGATCGACGCCTGTGAACCTGCTGGCCCTCCTCCTGCCCGCGGCGCTGGCCGCCGCCCCCCTCGAGGACGGCGTGGTCACCCTCAAGGTGACCTGGCAGTCGTGGGAGGTGGGCCAGCCATGGGTCAAGACCAATCCCACGCTGCGCGTGGCCCAGGCCGTCGTGGTGGACGGCCGGCCCGAGCCGGTTCTGCTCACCACCGCCCAGATGGTGGCGTTCGCCACCCACATCCGCGCCAGCAAGCACGGTGAGCCGGGCGAGAGCCCCGCCCGCGTGCTCTACGAGGACCGGGAGGCCAACCTCGCGCTCGTCTCGGTGGACGATCCCACCTTCTTCCGCGACCTGGAGCCGGTGCGCCTGGCCCGCCGCCCCTTCGCCTCGGGGGAGGTGTCCATCACGCGGTGGCGCGACAACCAGTTCGAGATCTCCCGGGGCCGCGTGAGCCGCGCCGTGGTGGCCGACAGCGCCACCGGCGTGCTCAAGTACGTGGGGTTGCGCGTCCAGACGGACATCCAGGGTGGCGGCTGGTCCGAGCCGGTCTTCGTGGGCGGCGCCCTGGCGGGCCTGGCCACCGGGCACTCGCAGTCGGACATGCAGGTCCTCCCCGCGACCTTCCTCGGCGTCTGGCTCGACGAGGTACGGGCCACGGGCGGCATGCGGCCCTGGGCCGGCCAGATCGGCGCCGTCTTCCAGGAAATCCGCTCCCCGGCGCTGGCTGGCTGGCTCGGTCTCGAGTCGCCTCGCGGGATCCTCGTGCGTCGCGTGGCCCAGGGGGGGTCCGCCTGCGGCGTGCTGCGCCCCGACGACATCCTCCTCGCCATCGACGGTCACGAGATCGACGGCGACGGCAACATCCGCCAGCCCCCCTACGGCCTCCTCTGGTTCGAGGTCCTCCTGTCCCGGCACCCTGCGGGCGATACCGTCCCGGTCCGGCTCCTGCGGGATGGCGCCGTCCACGAGCTCGCGATGCCGCTGCGCACCTACACGGGGGCGTCCTGGCTCGTGCCCGCCGACCGCACGGACCCCCCGGCCTACCTGATGGCGGGCGGCCTCGTGTTCCGCGAGTTCGACGAGACCTACCCCACCTGGGCCACCGAGCTGCGCATCCTCGGCCAGCTCAACCGCACCGCCCAGACGGCCGACCGGCGCCGGGTGGTGGTGCTGTCCTCGGTGCTCGCGGACCCCTACAACCTCGGGTACCAGGGGTTCGCGGACCTCCCGGTGGCCACCGTCAACGGCCGGCCGATCGACGCCGTGAGCGACCTCGCCGAGGCCCTGGAGCACCCCCTGGAGGGGTTCCACGTCGTCCGGTTCCTGCCCAACCCGCGCCTCAACGAGATCGTGCTCGACGCCGGCACGCTCGACGAGGCCACCCGCCGCATCGCGGAGGCCTACGGGATCCCGGCGATCTGGCGGCCGGGCGTACCACCCCCGGACCTCGGGCCGGCCTGCGAGCAGGGACCGGCCGGCGCGGGCGGCGGCCTCCCGGCTACTCGAAGCTGGTGGCCCGGGCCTTGATCTCGGTGATGGCCAGGCGGGCGTCGGTGCCCGGCCAGGTGTCGAGGATCCGGATCTGGATGTCGCCGAACGCGCCGCCCGTGTAGCCCGTGATGGTGGGGACCTCGGCCCACTGGATGGTCTGCGCGTCGGGGAGGGTCGTGGTGAGGGTGCGGTCGTTGGCCGTGATCTCCACGGTCTTCACCCGGTGGTGGGTCTTGGGCCCGGGCACGATCCCGATCGTGGAGACGCCGTACCCGCTGGTGTCGAGCGTGAAGCCCGCCCCGTCGGTCTCGGTGACCCAGAAGGTCTTGGGGTTCTCGTCCGTGGCGAGATCGATGGTGTTGGTCCCCACGGCGTCCGAGGACTGCGTGATCTTGGGGCCTACGTCGAACTCCTTGAGGTAGACGCGGAGCTCGCTCAAGGCGAGGTTGGGGAAGTCGCGGCCCCCGTAGACGTCCACGACGGTGAACCGGATCTTGCCGCCGAAGAGGTCGTCTCCGACGGGCAGATCGGCGATGTCCACCACCTGCCACTCGGGCTTGTCGGCGAACTCCGCGACGGCCGAACCGCGCGGGAGCAGGTTCTGGGCGTCGTCGAGCGCGAACACCTCGATCTTCGCCTTCTTCAGCCGGGGGTAGTCCTGGAAGTGCTCCTTGTCGAAGGTCCAACCCACGATCATCCCGACCTTGTCCACCGTGCACTTGGGGAGATCCAGCATGATCCATTCGCCCCGGTTGGCGCTCTCGCCCGGGACCACCCAGGCGGTGGTCGGGTTGCCGTCGATGGCCGACGGGGCGTTGTAGAAGTTGGCTCCCTTGCGGTGCTCGGCACGAAACGCCGACGCCGTGGCCCCCGCGTAGGCCGCGGCGGGCACGAACAGGAGGACGAGGTGGATGTTCCGCATGTCTGACCTCCGTACCCGCGAGGATCGTCCTCGCAGACCCTGGGTATAACCAGCCGCTCCCGGGTGCGGTGAAGGGCGGCGCCCTCCGGCCGCGCTCCCAGGGAACCCCACGGCGGGTCCGCGGCGTCCGTCGTTCCGCGATAGGGGCCGGGCCATGCGCGATTCCCCTCCCCCGGAGGAGCGCTGGCTCCTCGCCGCCGCCCTGGCGGTCGAGGTCCTCCCGCTCCTCCTCCGCCTCGCCGAGCCCCGGGCCCTCGATCCCCGCCTCGTCGTGGGACGGCTCGCGGGCCGCCAGGTCGGGCTGCTCCGCACCGG
>JBFYZZ010000287.1:0-5548 GCA_041309225.1 Deltaproteobacteria bacterium
CAGGAGCCCATCCGCCTGCGCGACGTCCGCACGCAGCAGGCCTCCCTCGAGGCCCGCCAGCCGCTCACCGGCCTGTACGGCGTGTCCCAGGGCTGGCGCGCTGCCCGGGCCGCGGCCCGGGCTGCCGGGGACGATGCCGAGGCGGCCCGGGCCCACGCCGAGGTCGCGGTGGTGGACGCCTGGTTCACGGCGCTCGAGACCCGCCGCCTCGTGGACGTGGCGCGCCGCGGCGTACGGGCGCTCGAGGCCCACCGCTCCCGGGCCCTGGCCTTCCACGAGGTGGGGCTTCTGGGCAGGAACGAGCTGCTCCAGATCGAGGTGGCCCTCTCCGAGGCCCGGGTGGACCTGCTCCGGGTCGAGACCGGCGTGGCGCTCGCCGAGCGTCGCCTCGCGTTGGCGGCGGGATCGGACGAGGCCTCGCTGGAACCCGTGGACCTGAACCTCGGGGCCCTGCCGCCCCTGCCCGAGACCGTCCCGGACCCCGCACCTGCCCTGCCGTCGCTCCGCGCCCTGGCCGCCCGCCGCGAGGCGGCCCTGGCCGACCGCAACCGCCTCCGCGCCGACCTCCTGCCCCAGGTGGGCGCCATCGCGTCCTGGACCCGGAACTGGGGCCTGGGCACGTTCTCGGCCGACCGGGAGTGGTACGTCGGGCTGGGCCTCGAGTGGGAGGCGCTCGACTGGGGACGCCACTGGTACGCCGCCAGGGAGGCCAACTTCCAGGCAGAGAAGGCCGCGGTGGGCCTCGCGGCGCTGGAGCGCGGATCCCGGCTCCAGGCCGACGCCGCGCTGGTGGACGCCCGCGTGGCCCGGGCCGCGCTGGAGTCCAGCCGGACCACCGTGGCCCAGGCCGACGAGAACCTCCGGATCGTGACGGCCCGCTTCGACGCCCACGTGGCCCCGGCCACGGACCTCCTCGAGGCCGAGGCGCTGCGCTCCAGGGCCGAGGCCGACGGCCTCTCCGCCACCTTCGACTACCTGCTCGCGGTGGCCCGGGCCCAGGAGGCGCTGGGCCTGCCGGTGCGGCCCCTCGAGGGCATCTCCGGCCGGTAGCCCACACCCCACGGGCACCCCGCACCCGCGGTGATACGGCGGGTGCGGAGCCTCATGCCCCGCCCCTTCCGCCCCGGTCTCGCCGCGGCGCTCCTCGCGTACGGGGGGATCGCCTGCCGTGAGGCGCCGCCCGACACCGGCACGCCCCCCGGCGTCGCCGTGCGCGGCATGGCGGCGCAGGTGGCGTGGGTCGTGATGGACGGCGCGCGCGTGGAGGAGACGCTCGGCGGGGGCGACACGCAGGCGCTGGGCGTCTCCGATGCCTGGGGCGGACCCACCGACGCGATCCTGCCCCGGATCCGGGCGGAGATCCTCCCCGAGGGCGCCCTCGCCGTGCCGGTGTACGTCACGCTCGACACCGTCACCACCCCCGCCCACGCCGCGCTCTTCACCGGCCGCACCCAGGTCTTCCCCCCCATGGCGAGCGATGACGGCGTGGGCCTGCGCTTCCCCGATCACCCGAGCCTCTTCGAGCTGGTCCGGGCCGCCGAGGGCCTCGGGGCCCACGCGGTCCCGGCCTGGGCCGACACGCCGCTCCTGGAGGACGTGGTGGCCAGCCACCACCCCGGCTTCGGGATCGGGGCGGGGGCGGCCTACGGCGTGGTGGCCGACCCCGACGATCCCGACCGGCCCGCCGACGACGACGGGCTCGTCGTGGAGGCGATCAGGGGCGCCCTGGCCGGGGGCGCGCGCCTCGCGTTCGGCAACCTCCACCAGATCGACCGCACCGCTCACGTCCACCCCGAGCGCTACGCCGCGGAGGTGGCCCGCATCGACGACCCGGTGGCCGACCTCTGGGCCTCGATCCGGGGCGGGGACGGCACCCCGCTCGGCGACACCCTCCTCGTGCTGCTGTCCGACCACGGTCGCCACCGCTTCGTGTCGGGCGACACGCCCTGGGCCCACCACGGCTGCGACTGCAGCGGCTGCCGGGAGATCCCGCTCCTGCTGGCCGGCCCCGGCGTCCGTCGCGGGGTGGTGGGCGAGGGGACCTGGATCCTGCAGGACGTGGCGTACACGGTGGCCTGGCTCATGGGCACGGAGCTGCCCTACGCCACGGGCCTGCCCCTCACGGACCTCCTCGAGGGTCACCCGGACGTCCCCGTCCGGCGCGGCGAGGTGGCCGTCCAGGTCTCGGGCGGGATCCGGGCGTGGCAGGCCTGGACGGACGATCCGGCCGCCCGCAGCGCCGTCGTGGTGGACGGGGCGGTGCAGGCTTCCGGCATGCTGCACGTGGAGCAGCCCCGGATCGCGGCCTCGGGCGACGACCTCTTCGCCTGCTGGCGCTCCCTCGATCTCGTGGCCGGTGCCCGCGCATGGCCGTGGCAGGCCACCTGCGCGCACCGCATCGCCGGGGGCTGGCACGAGATCGGCCTGCCCGTGGTCCGGGTCACGCCCGACTTCGCGCCCGACCTCCGGCTCGACGCCGAGGGCCGCCTGTGGGTGGCCCTGCCCGACGGCACCCTGGATCCCGAGCGGGGCGGCACCACGCCGTCGTGCACGGGGTACGCGCTGGCGCGGTGGAGCGAGGGCGCGGGCTGGGAGATCCAGGAGGCGCTGGTCGGGCTCGACCGGTACCCCACGGGCGCCTCCCTCCGGGTGGACGGCGACCGGGCGTGGGTCGCGTTCGCGGCCTCCGACGACACCCACAGCATGCGCTACACGCGGCACGTGGAGGTCCATGCCGTGTCCTGGGCCGCTGGAGGCCAGCCCGCCTGGACGCTCGACGGCCGCCTCGATCCCGGCGACGCCGGCGCCGGCCATGCCCGTCTGGAGCACCCGGCCCTGGGCCTGGCGGATGGCACCGTCCACGTGGCGGCCGTGGCCTACCGGGACGACGGCACGGACCTCGTGGAGATGGACCGGGAGGCCGGGGGTTGGTCGGCCCCGCGCACGCTCGACGCCTCGGGCGCCGTGCACGCCCACGTGGGCCCGGCCTGGAGCGACGGGGGTCGCCTGTACTGGTCCCGCCTCGGCGTCGCGTCCACCGTGGAGATCTGCGGGTGGACGCCGGGCGGCGCCGACCCGGCCTGCCAGGACACCGGCGCGGCCTGGATCGACTCGCTGGCCCCCACCGACACCGGGGTGGCCGCGAGCGTGAGCGACGGCGACCTCCTCTGGCGGGTCATCGACCTGGTCTTTCCATAGGAGCGCCCGTGCTGCCGGTCCTCCTCGCCCTGGCCGCCCCCCCGGCGCTCGCGCACTACCCCCACGATCCCGCGCTCTGGGTCGCGGTCTCGCCGGGCCCGGACCCCGCGTGGGTCGTCACGAGCCTGTGGCGGAACGAGGCCTGGATGACGGCCCGGACCGCCAACGACCGCGACGTCGAGGTCCACTACGTCATGGACGGATCCCGGATGACCACCTCGGCGGAGCTGCTGGCCGCCGAGCGGCTGGTCCTGGGGACCGAGGGGCTGGGGCTGTGGACGAGCGAGGACGCGGGGCGATCCTGGGCCGTGCACCCCGACATCCCGCCCGACGCCGACGTGGACCAGGTGGTGGCTGCGCCGACCGTGGCCACCGACGGCGTGGCGCTGGCCTGCGGCACCGCCTCTGTCTGGCGCACCGCCGACGCGGGTCGCTCCTGGGCGCGCGTGCTCGTCCGTCCTGGGGTCGAGGTGATCGACGTGGACGTCGCACCCCCCAGCGCCTGGGCCACCCTGCCCCGGGCCTGCGCGGTGGAGGAGGCGGGCGCGGTCTGGTGCTCGGACGACGCCGGCGCCACCTGGGCTGAGGCCGGCAGCGTGGCCGATCGCCCCTGGAAGGTCTCGGTGGACGAGAAGGCCCGGATCTGGGTCGGGGGCGAGGCGGGCCTGTGGCGCTCGGACGACGGCGGCCGCACCTGGAGCGGCGCCGGGTTCGGCGGGCAGGACGTCACCACCGTGGAGGCCCTCGGCGGCGGCGTGGTCCTGGCCGCCACGCTCCTCCACGCCGCGTGGCGCACGGAGGACGGCGGCGCGAGCTGGACCCTCGGGTCCGACGACCTCGAGGCACCCGACACCGGCCAGGGCGGGCCGCGGGCGGGGGAGCACTACC
This sequence comes from Deltaproteobacteria bacterium, assembly GCA_041309225.1. Classification (GTDB taxonomy): domain Bacteria; phylum Myxococcota_A; class UBA796; order UBA796; family JAFGLY01; genus JAFGLY01. Next base: position 4,087 of record JBFYZZ010000287.1, read on the forward strand.
TCGAGTTCCGGGCCAGCGCATCGGGCGCGGTCTACCTGGCCTCCTGGGAGGGCATCGCCCGGTCCGACGACGGGGGGCGCTCGTGGATCCGCATCCACACCGAGACCCACGAGGTGACGCGGGGCGTCGCGCTCACGCGCGACGGCGCGGGCGGGCTCCTGCTGGTCGTGGGCGCCTACGGCTCGGGCGTGGTCCTCGGCCCGGCCCTGGAGCCCGTGGCCTGGCCCGCGAGCACCGCCGTGGACCTCGCGTACCTGCGGGGCGTGGCCGTCTCGCCGGACTGGGGCGCCGAGGGGGCGCTCGTGTTCACCGGCCGGGGCGATGCCTTTCTCACCACCGACGGCGCGGCCACCTGGGTCCAGGCCGATCCGGCCCGGGTCGGCGGCGCGGTGGAGCGGGCGGCCGTCTCCCCCGGCTGGCCGGAGGACCGTTCGATCGTCCTTACGGCCCAGGTCGGGCCCGGTGCCGACGTGGTGGTCTCCCGCGACGGCGGGGCCACCTGGACCCACGGCACGCTCGACGCCGCCTGCACCGGCTACGGATCGGCCGTGGCCCTGTCCCCGGGCTGGGTCGACGACGGTCGGGCCTGGATGCCCTGCCTCGTGGACGGCACGGTCTTCGAGACGCGGGACCACGGCGCGACCTGGATGGCGCTCGACGTGCTCGGCTCCGGCACCACCGCGGTGGCGGGGGCGCCGGGCGGGAGCGTGGTCTGGGCCGGCGCCGAGAGCGGGCTGTGGCGGTACACCCCGGAGCAGGGCACGTTCGCGCCGGCCGGCTTCGACGGGCGGCGCGTGACCGCGCTCGCGCTCGCCCCGGGCTTCCCCGACGATCCCACGATGTTCGTGGTCGCGGCCGAGGGGTCCTGGTGGCGGAGCGACGACGCGGGCCGGACCTGGCGCGAGCTGCCCGCGCCCGACGACCAGCTCCCGCTCGCCGTGGCCCTCTCCCCCGACTACGCCGCCGACGGCGTGGTGGCGGTGTCCGGGTACGGCGGGGCCTGGGTGAGCGCCGACCGGGGCGCCACGTGGCGCCAGGCCCACGTACTCGAGCGCCACGAGGAGTCCATGCCGACCTGGATCCTCCGGGGCAGCTGGGAGCGCTGGGAGGGCGAGGGGCTGTCCGGCGGGCGGGGCACCCGATCCTCCACGGCGGGTGACACGGCCCGGTTCGAGGCCCGCGGCGTCCGCGTGGATCTGCTCTCCACGCCGGGTGGGGACGGCGTGCTCTCCGTGTCGCTCGACGGCGGCGATCCGGTCGAGGTTCCGCTCGCGGGCGATCCCGTGGACCAGAGCATCGTCTGGACGAGCGGCCGCCTCGACGACGCCTGGCACGCGCTCGACCTGGTCGTGGTCGAGGGCACCGTGCGGCTCGACGCGGCGCAGGTGTGGCGGCAGCTCCCCGGAGGCGGCGACACCGGCCCGGACGACACCGCCCCGGACACCCCGGGCGCGCCCGGCCG
>JBFYZZ010000288.1:0-5192 GCA_041309225.1 Deltaproteobacteria bacterium
CGGCCGCCCGCCGCCCGCGCGCACTCCCGGGCGGCCCGCTGCTGCTCGTCGGTGATCCCGAAGGGCACGCAGACCAGGATCCGGGGCTTGACCAGGCCGCGGTGGCCCGACGCGCGGGCGATGAAGAAGCGGAGCATGGCCTCCGCCACCTCGTAGTCCACGATGACGCCCCCCCGGACCGGCCGTACGGCGCTGATGGACTCCGGGGTGCGGCCGAGCATCTCCTTGGCGGCCGCGCCCACGGCGACCACCTCCCGGTGGGTGCCCCGCTGGCGGACCGCCACCACCGAGGGCTCGTCGAGCACCACGCCCCGCCCGGGCACCGCCACGACCGTGTTGGCGGAGCCGAGGTCGATGGCGAGCGCGTGGGAGAGGAATCCGAGGAAGACGGCCACGTGGTGCTCCGTGCCGGGGCCTAGCGGGTCTGCGACTCGATGGCGGCCTTCTCCCACTCCTTGCTGAACCCCCGCACCTTGCGGTTCTCCTCGAGCGGCTTGCCGATGATGCGCGCGACCTGCACGGCGTAACCGGCGAGGTTCTCCTCGTTGGAGGCGTTGAGCAGGCGACGCTCGCCGTTCGTGAGGATCACCGCCACCTCCCACATGGCGCTGCTCCCGCCGACCGTGAAGTCCACCCGCTCGATCCGGTCGAAGGCGACGCGGTCGGACTCGGTACCGTCCGCCCGGACGGTGGTCCAGACCACGGACTGGGTCTCCTCGTCCACGACGACGTTCTTCTTCACCGACTGGTGGAAGGCGACGAAGTACATCACGGCCGCGCCGGCCACGGCCATGATCGCCAGGGAGACCACCAGGGCGATGAGACCCGAGCTGCGCGTGCGCTTCTCGGAGAACTCGTGGAAGCAGACCTTGCAGCGCGTCGCGACGATCGGCGCTTCCTCGCCGCAGGTCGGGCAGATCTTCGTCTCCAAGCGGTGCTCCGCTGTGGGGTGGGGTGGGCGGGCCGGAATCTCGCTTATGGGTCGGGCCGTCCGTCTGTCAAGGCGGCTGGCGAACCGGCCGGTCACCGGCGGGCCGGTCGGCCCGGGGACCGGACGGGACCGGATCCGGATCGCGCCGCCAGCGTCCGCCCGCGCGGTTACAGGCCGGGACCCATGCTGTTCGCGACCCTCGACTACCTGCTCTTCCTCCCCCTTGCAGTGCTGGTGTACTGGCTCTCCCCGCGCCGGTGGCGGCTGGGGGTGATGGGCCTCGCCTCCCTCGCGTTCTACGCCTCGTGGCGGATCGCCTACCTCCCCGTGATCCTGGCCGTCGTGGGAGTGGCCTGGGCGGGGGGGCTGTGGGTCGCGCGCCTGGCGCGGGAGGGCCGGCGGCGGACCGGGCCGCGCGCGCTCGTGGCCGTCGCCCTCCTCATGCCCCTCCTGGTCTTCAAGTACTGGAACTGGCTCTCCGGCGACGCCGAGGCGTTCGTCCGTTCCCTGGGCGTCCCCTTCGACCTCCCCCAGACCACGCTCCCCCTGCCGATCGGCATCTCCTTCTTCACGTTCCAGGCTCTGGCCTACGTCATCGACGCGGGCAGGGACGGGAAGGCCGAGGCCAATCCATGGCGATTCGGAACGTTCGTCGCGTTCTTCCCTCAGCTCGTCGCGGGCCCGATCGTGCGGCGCGACGAGCTGATCCCGGCGCTCCGCGCCCTCCCGGACCTCGCGGAGGGACAGGTGGGCGCCGGGCTCTGGCGCATCGCGCGCGGCCTCGTGAAGAAGCTGCTCGTCGCCGACGTGGTCCGGGTCGGCATCGTGGACCCCATGTTCGACGATCCGGGCCGATTCACGGGCCTCGAGCTGCTCGTCGGGCTCTACGCCTTCACCCTCCAGATCTACTACGACTTCTCGGCCTACACCGACATCGCCATCGGATCGGGCCGCCTGTTCGGCATCGAGCTGCCCGAGAACTTCCGGCGTCCCTACAACGTCACCAACATCACCGCCTACTGGCGCCGCTGGCACCGCACGCTCTCGCTCTGGGTGCGGCACTACATCTACTTCCCCCTCGGGGGCGCGCGCGTGCGGTCCCAGGCCCGTGTGTACGCCAACCTCCTCCTCACCTTCCTGGTCCTGGGCGTCTGGCACGGCGCCTCGTGGAGCTTCGTGATCTACGGCCTGATCCACGGGAGCGCGATGTGCGTCCACCGCTGGTTCCGCAAGGGGCACGGCCGGGATCCCGAGGATCCCGCGCCCGGCGGCTGGTGGGGTTGGACCTGGCGCTTCCTCCTCACCTTCCATTTCGTGGTCGTGGCTCGGATCCTCTTCCGCTCGCCCGACCTCCCGACCGCCTGGGCCTACGTCCAGGGGCTCCTCCACCCCGCGGCGGTCCTGCCCCGGTTCGCGCCGCTGGCCTGGATCGCGCTCCTCCTCGGGTATGCGATCCACTTCACCCCAAACCACTGGCAGTCCAGGATAGAGGCCTGGTTTCGCCGGGCCGGACCCGTGCGCTGGGCCCTCGCCTTCGCGGCCGTCGCCGCCGCCTGTGCCATCCTGGGCACCGGAGAGCAGCTTGCCTTCATCTACTACCAGTTCTGACGCCGTCGGCCCGGTGCCCATCGGTGTGGGGGAGCTCAGGCGGTTCGCCGCGTTCCTCGCCCTGGTGGGGACGACGGCCCTGGCCACCTACCTCCACCCGGCCCTGCAGCCCGTACGCCCGTGGGTGCCGGGCGAGCCCGTCCCGCTCGTGCACCTCGTGCTCCCCGGCGGCAGCACCGTGGCCGAGGACGCCTGGGGCGAACTGGATCGGGTCGCGCCAGCCCCGGCTCCGGCTTCGGCAGCGGCCTCGGTCTCCACCCTCCCGTCGCGCCCCCCGGCGGTGCCCACTCCGGCCGTGATCCCGCCCGGGGCCCTCGATCACTGGTTCGAGGCCCTCTCCCGAGTGGAGGTGGGCGAGCCGGGACGCGTGGTGCGGGCGTGCCATTGGGGCGACTCGACCATCGCTGCGGACGGCATCACCGGCCGGGTCCGCAGCCGGCTGCAGGCGCGCTTCGGCGACGGCGGCCCCGGATTCCTGGCCGTGAAGACGGATCCGCGTTGGCAGTCCCGGCCGGGCGTGGCCCGGTGGCTGAAGGGGGACTGGAGCGCCTTCGAGATCACCTTCGGGGGCGCGGCGGAGCGGCGCTACGGGCTCGCCGGCGTGGTGAGCACCGCCACGGGCGAGGCCACCGCCACGCTGGGGGGCCTCGAGGTGGACGAGGTCCGGCAGCCGCTCCACCGGTTCGACGTCTTCTACCAGCTCCAGCCCGGGGGGGGGACCCTGTCGGTCTCCCCGAAGGGTGCGCCGGGGGCCCGGCTCTCCACCGCGGCCGACCGGGTACGCGACGCCTTCCGGGAGCTGCGCTCCGAGGCCGGTTCGTCGTACCTCTACCTGAAGACCGGCGGGGACGGGCCCGTGACGATCTACGGCGTGGCCCTCGAGACGGTCGGCCCCGGCGTCACCTGGGAGACTTTCGGGGTGGCCGGCGCCTCCGTGGGTTCCATGCTGTCCCGCCAGGCCTCCTGGCACCTCCGGGAGCAGGTCCGGCGGCGCTCCCCCGACCTCGTCGTCTACGAGACCGGGGGCAACGAGCTCGAGTATCCGGGGCTCGCGGTGGACGGGGGTGCGCCGTTCAAGACACCCTACGCCCAGGTGCTCGCGAACCTCCGGGCCGGGGCGCCCGAGGCGTCGTGCCTCGTGATCGGTCCCCTCGACCAGGCGCGGCGCGAGCGGGGACGCATCGTCAGCAAGCCGGCCCTCGAGGTCATGATCCGGATCCAGGGGGAGGCCGCCCGCGAGGCGGGCTGCGCCTTCTGGGACGCCCGGGGCGCCATGGGGGGGGAGGGTGCGTTCGAACGATGGCTCCAGCACGAGCCCCGCCTCGCCTGGACCGACCTGCTCCACCTGACCGACGCCGGGCTCGACCTCGTGGGCGACGCCCTCGCCGACACGCTGCTCGAGGCCTACGACGCGTGGCGGCGGAGCCGGCCCGAGGGGCGCTCGGACGGGCCCCCCCGCGACGCTACTGCGCCCGCGTGGCCTCCAAAGCCGCCAGGAACCGGTCGGCCACGATCTCGTAGCCGGCGGGCGTGAAGTGCAGGAGATCGGCGGCGGCCAGCGGAGGATCGTGGAGCCGCCAGGCCACCATGGACCCCGGCCCCCCGGTGGCGGCCTGCCAGTCCCAGGAGGCGCACCCCCAGGCGGGCGCCACCGCGCGCTGCACGGCCGCCACCGGCGCGGTGCGGTCCCACACGGCATACCGCCCTGCGGACAGCGCTACGGCGCGGTCCGAGGGCCCGACGAGGATGCAGGGGACGTCCGGAGAGAGCACGCCCCGGAGGCGTGCGAGCACCGCCTCCAGGTCCCGCCGGTAGGCCTCCGGCTCCCAGCGGGGGTCGTTGGCCTCGTTGGTGCCGTAGGCCAGCACCACGAGGTCGGGATCGAGGGCGGCCAGACCCTGGGCGGCCATGCGAGGCTCCCAGTCCAGCCAGGAGCGCGCAGTGGCACCCCGCACGCCGAGCGCGTCCACGAGGGCCCCGCCGCCCTCGCGCTCCATGGAGACGCCATAGATCCGCACCTCACCGTCCCCCGCGGGCGCCAGCGCCAGCCGGTGGGGCCCGTCCGGGACCTCGATCCGGATCCGCTGGAGCCGGGGATCGGGCGCCGCCGTGGATACCTCCCGCGGCGGCGCCTCGTCCACCCGGATGCGGAGCGTGCCTCCCTCCGGACGAGCGAGAACGAACACCTCGAGGCGGCTCACGCTGCGGCCCCGGGCGTTGACCCGGGTGGTCTCGAGCCAGCCGAAGTCCCCGGGATCCGCGCTCGACACGCTCACCCCGGCCGGGCCGAGGAGGCCGTCGGCCCGTCCCGAGGCGCGCTCCGCCCAGTCCCCCGCCCAACCCTCGCTGCGGCAGAGGTTCACGTCGCTCGCGCGGTAGCCCGCGAAGGGCGCGGCCGGCAGCACGAAGCCGTGGCCCAGGTCGCCCCAGCGCGCCTGCAGCACCCGCCGGATGCGACCGGTCCAGTGATCGCCCTCGGTGTGGGAGGCCCCGAAGAACGTGAGGCGCACGCGCTCCCCCGCGTCGCCGCGGTCCAGCACGCGCGCCACGCGGTCGAGCACCTCGCGGGGTCCCTCCAGCGGCTGGAGGGGCAGGGCCTCGGGCCGGGCGCCGGGCAACGCCGCGGCGTCCACCTCCCGGTCGCGGATCACGA
>JBFYZZ010000289.1:0-5656 GCA_041309225.1 Deltaproteobacteria bacterium
GGCGGCCGGCAGGGTCGCGGGAGCGGCGGACGGGGACACGGGGGGTGCGAGCGGGGCCGCATCGGCCGCGGGCTGGGGCGCCGGAGCGCTTCGCGGCCAGCGGACGGCCATCACGAGGTTCATGGTGAGGCTGGCTCCCAGGAGGACGTAGAGGAGCCACGGCCGGCCACCGGCGGAGAGCGTCATCGGGGGACCTCGATCGGGAAGCCGGCAGGGGGTGCCGGGCGAGGATGTGAGGGGGGAGGGCTGAGGAGCGGGCAGGGGGACTTGTCCGAGCATAGCACGGCGGTGGAAGTGGCGGGAGGCCGGAGCGTACCGGAGCGGCGACCCTGGGAGTCTCCGGGGGGGCTCGGGTACGCCCGTCAGGCCCCGGCCGCCTCCTGCGCGGCCGACCGGTGCGCCAGGGTCGTCCGGAACCGGGCCTGCAGCTTCACCGCGCGGACGAGGACGGGGTCCACCGGCTCGGCTCGCAGGCGGAGCAGGCTGGAGCGGCTCGTGCGGAGGAGGGCACGCAGACCGGCTCCGTCCAGTGTACCCTTCGTCGCCTCCAACAGGGCCCGCCGGGCCGCCCGACCCCAGGTCCCCCGGACGTCCAGGCGGGGCAGCGCCGCAGCGGCTGCGGCCGCATCCCTCCACACACCGGGTTCGGGCGTCCGCTCCAGCGCGTCCACGCCGAGCATCGGGAACAATCTCGGGGTGTCCCAGCGGGGGAGCCGCTCCCGCACCCGGTCGACCAGGTCGGGCCAGCGCGCCCGGAGACCGAGGAGGTCGGGCAGGGCACTGGCATCGTGGCACGGATCGCTCGCGAAGCGGGGATGGGCGTCCTGTCTCAGGATGTACCGGAAGACGACCTCCAGGTGGCCCTGGTCGCGGACGGGCACGACGCGCGCGGGCGCGAAGGGAACCTTGAGCCCGAGACCCCAGTGCAGCGTGCACGCGAGGGCGTGCGTCCAGCGACCGAGCGCCTCGGGCCCGGCACCCACCAGCACGTGCAGGTGCGTGTCGGATCCCCGGAAGGCGAGCACACCGCCTGTGGCCCCCCGATCCATCACGACCGCGGCCAGGGCACGCCGGGCTTCGACCGAGGGGGCGAGGACCCGCCCGTCGTCCAGGCGGAGCATGACGTGGTGGGCGAGGATGGACACGGGGCACCTCCGCCGGCACCCTCCGCAAGCCCCATGCCACGTCTCCCCAGCCGGGCACGCCTGAGGAAGACACGGCCTTTGAGGATTCCGATCGCTTGCCTGCTCCGCGACGACCCCGGCCGTCGGGGGTGTCGGCAGGTGTCGGAATCCGTCGATCCGTCCGTCGATCGGACGGCGTGCCCCGACGGAAGCGGCCGTTGTGCGCCTAGAACAGCAGCTGGGTCTGGACGGTCCCGGCGACGGTGAAGGGGGCGTCCGAGCTGCCGGAGCGGGAGGCACCGATCTCCGCCTTCACGTTGGCGGCGTGGCCCTGGTACCACCAGGCCAGACCGCCCAGGATGGCCAGCCAGTCGCCGGCGTCGCCGTCGCTCACGTCGTACAGCTCCGCGGCGACGAACGGCTCCCACTTGCGCACGCGGTAGCCGGCCTCCGCGAACCCGCCGACGCCGCTCAAGGACGCCAGCGTGCCCCGGGTCGGATCGGTGAGCACGGCCCGATCGCCGTAGTCGTAGCGATAGATTGCGGCCTGGGCGTTGAGCGCCCGGTGGCCGGCCCGCATGGGGATGTCGGCGTAGACGTCGGCCGCGAGGCCCAGGTACGGGATGGTGGACCAGGCGTCGAGGTCCGCGGCGTCGGCGGGCTTCACGGCGTACAGCGCGTCGGCCTGCCAGTCGGCGGAGAGGCCCACGGCCAGGACGCGTTTCGGTGACACGAGCCGCTTCTCGTCCATCTTGAGGGCCGCGCCCCGGTAGAAGTAGCCGGCGGCCCCGGGGGCGCCCTCGGCCTCGAACACGTTGTAGACGAGGCGCCCGGTCACACGGGGGAGATCGGACGGGTTGAGGATGCCGCGGGGATCGTCGTCGGGCTGCCCGTCGCCGTCGATGTCCACTGAGGCGGCCCCGTACCCGCTCTGGATGCCGTTGGAGAGGGCCAGGCGGTACTCCACCTTCTTCGCGACCACGCCGCGCGCCATGATCCCGGCGTCGCGCCAGACCTTGTGGGAGCCCGCCGGGTACTTGACGAGCGTCGCGTGGTAGTCGGTCATCAGGAGGGAGGTGGCGCCCTGGGTGCCGTGGCGGGTGAACGGCAGGAGCAGCATGCCGACGTCCACCTGCAGTTCGGGCGCGGCGACGTACTCGAACCAGGCGTCCTGCACGTAGATCGAGGGCGACCAGTCGCCGTTCCGGCCCATGTTGGGGCTGTCGGTGTCGAAGAAGAACTGGACCCGGTCCGTGACCTGGCCCGAGAGCATGATCCGGGCCCGGCGCAGGAACGGGGTGTACGCCCAGCCGTCCTTGGCGTAGTTGGCGTCCTGGTCCAGGCGGATCTGCGGCTGGAGCAGCAGCCCCACCTGGGCGAAGGTGTCGTCCGTGATGGAGACCTTGGCTCCGGCCCATGCGGGCCCGGAGGCCGCGATGGCGCCGAGGGTGGCGAGGGACACGAGGACGTGGGCGCGGGACATGGGACCTCCCGGGAGCTACCGATCGTACCGACGCTCGTCGTGGACGGCGTCGCTCCGGTGCTCCTCCAGTTCCTGGTTGAGTTTCTGGAGGATGGACAGGGCCGCTGCAGCGGCGGAATCGATCTCGGACTCGGGCCCGGACAGGACCAGGCGCCCCGTGGCGCCGAAGGGCCGGACGGTGATGAGCTTCACGTCCGCCGCCTTGAGCGCCTCGTTGCAGGCGATGATCAGATAGGCGGCCGGCGTGGTCTCCAGCACGAAGACCGACTCGTCGGCCAGGACCATGTACCCCCGGGACGTGCCCGTGAAGTAGATCGCGTGGTCCTGCTCGATCCCCCGGACGATCATGTTCGTGAGGATCTCGATCCTGGCACGATCGTACTTCGTGAGCCCGGTCTGGCGGAGCACCGCCTCGCCCGCCTCGATGACCTCCCCCTGGTCGGGGTGCTGGATCTGCATCATGCCGAAGTGGCGTTCGGTGACCACCGAACCGAGGCGGACCTTGGTGCTCTTCAGCGCCAGGTCGATCATCCGGTGGATCTCCATGGCGGGCGCCAGCTCGATCATGAGCGCCGCGTCGTACTCGGAGGGATCGTAGACGCGGTTGTCCTTGGCGATGAACTGGGCCAGCTGGGGCTGCAGGCGGTCCACGAACACGAACGTGCGCAACTCGAACCTCGTGCCCTCGGGGATCGGCTGTGTCGTCGTGGTCGGGACCAGGGGGGCGGGCATCGCGCGGCTCCGGTGGACGCGGCCCCGTAACGTCAGAAGGGCGCGACCGCGACGTTCCAGGTGATGGTGGCGTCCTCCAGCCGGCCGAGCACCGTGCGGTCCCAGGACGTCGTGGCAGGGTTCCAGGCGTAGCGCGCCAGCTCCCGCTGGTCGTCGGCAGCCACGTAGATCTCCGGCACGCCGTTCCCGTCCAGATCGGCGGTGGTGGCGGCGTGCTCAAAGCCGCCGGAGCCGGGCTCGATGCACGTGGCCTGCCACGGACCCTCCACCTTCCCGCCCTGGCGATCCAGCACCCAGACGCCCGTCTTCATGGCCGCTGCCACCAGCTCGATCTCGCCGTCGCCGTCCACGTCGGCCGGGACGAGGAAGCGGGTCTGGCGGTCCGGCACGGAGGCCACCACCCGGTGGGTCCACGTGCCGTCCCCTCCGGGCCGGTACAGGCGGATCTCCACGGGCTTGACGATGGTCTCGCCAGGCCCCAGCGCGGCCTCCATCACGACGAACAGCTCGCTCCTCCCGTCGGCGTCGACGTCGTGGGCGAGGATCTCCTTGGCGTGCGTGTCCTCGGCCTGCTCCACGTACGAGCGGACGTAGGTGGCGCCGTCCCAGCGGTACATCACCACGGCGCCCTCCTGGGAGGCGTCCGCGCGGTTGCGCGCGCTGGGCGTGGCGAAGAACTCCCTCCGGCCGTCGCCGTCGACGTCCCCGATCTCGATCTCGTGGACGATCGTGTCCGGTTGTGGATCGAGTTCGGTCACGGGATGCCCCTCGACCTCGGGCTCCATGACGGCCACCACGCCGTGGTCGTGCGTGGCCATCACGAACTCGTCCCTGCCGTCGCCGTCGACGTCGCCGGCCTCGATGTCGCGCAGACGGTTGAACCGGCCGCCCCAGGTGCGGGACCAGAGGGTCTCCTCGCCCCACGCGGCGCCGTCCCAGGTGCGACGCTTGAGGATCGCCTTCTCCCCGCCGATGGTGAGGAGGGCGCCGTCGTAGGTCATGGCCTTGTGGAACACGTTGGAGTCGGGATCCTCCAGGCGGGTCGCGACCCAGCCCGAGGGCGTCTCCTGCCAGAACTGGAGGCGGGCCGGACCGGGTTTGGGCTTGCCGTCGGGGCCGTCGGTGAACCACGCGATGGACAGGACGAGGGTCCGGGTGTGCCCGGGCACGAGCGGCTCCTGGACGGCCGCGGATGGCGCCGGCGGCGTGGGCGTGGGCGGGGAGGCCTCGACGGAGGGCTCGCGACCACAGGCGGCGAGCCACAGGACCAGGGCGGGGAGCGACGGCACGGACCACCTCGGTTCGGGGGGTTGCGCGCGGTATCCGCCCCCTTCGGGCTCCGCAAGCGACGGCCCGCTTCCCTGTGCGGACCACCGGTGGCCGGATTATCCCGGGACCCCGCCACCGGAGCCGCATGCCCGTTCTCGCCTGGATCGTCCTCGCCAGCCTCCTCATGGCTGGCATCGCGCTCGTCGGCGCTGTGACGCTGCTGCTGCCTGAGGCCACCTTCCGCGCGCTGGTGCGGCCGCTCGTGGCGCTCTCCGCCGGCTGTCTCGTGGGTGGCGCGCTCTTCCACCTCCTGCCGGAGTCCGTCCACGCCATGGACGGCCTGGGGCCGTTCGTGTGGACGGTCGGGGGCTTCGCCACCCTCTTCGTGCTCGAGCAGTTCCTCCACTGGCACCACTGCCACCGGCCCACGAGCGAGCACCACGCGCCCCTCGGTTGGTTCATCCTGGTGGCCGACGGCCTCCACAACTTCGTGGGCGGGCTCGCCTGCGCGGGCGCCTTCCTGGTGGACGTCCGCCTGGGCATCGTGACCTGGCTCGTGGAGGCGGCCCACGAGATCCCGCAGGAACTCGGCGACTTCGGGATCCTCATCCACGCGGGGTGGTCCCGGCGCCGGGCGCTCGTCACCAACCTGCTCTCGGGCCTGACCTACCTCGTGGGCGGGCTGGTGGCCTGGGGCGCGTCCCGCTCGCTGGACGTCTCCTTCCTCATGGCCTTCGGAGCCGGGAACTTCCTGTACATCGCAGCCGCCGACCTCATCCCCGAGATCAAGCACGAGCCGCAGGGGGCCCGGGCGGTGGTGCACTTCCTCGCCTTCGCCGGGGGGCTCGTCCTCCTGCTCGTCCTGCGGCTCCTGGTCCCCGAACACACGCACTGAAGCGGGGGCGGGCCTATGGGCCCGTGGCGAGCCTGTGGTCGAGGAGGAGCATGGCCCGGCGCAGCCGGGAGCGGGCGGACAGCCAGCGCGCGAGGGCCTCGCCCGTCGCGTCGTCGCCGCCCCACGCAGCCTGGGCCCGGGCCCGCAGGGCCG
>JBFYZZ010000290.1:0-11741 GCA_041309225.1 Deltaproteobacteria bacterium
GAGGAGCGCCCCCGCCTGGAGCGCGGCGAGCACGCCCAGCGCGCCGATGCGCAGCGGGAAGTCGGCGAGGGAGGCCACGCCCAGGGCGGCCCCGGAGGCCAGGAACGCCGAGGCGAGCAGGCGGACCTCGGGCTGGTCGTGCCGTCGGACGACGCCGAGGGCGCGGGCTGCGAGCCCCGCGAGGGTGGCAGCCCAGAGGAGGAGCGCGATCAGCCCGTGCTCGGCGGCCACCTGCAGCACCTCCGAGTGGGCGTGGACGGCCGAGCGGAAGGAGGGCAGGGAGCGGACCATCTGCTCGGCGTCGTCGAAGCCGCCGGGCCCGACCCCGAGGAGCGGGGCGCCCCGCACGACCTGCCAGGCGTCCCGCCAGAGGGCGAGGCGACCCGTCCACAGGTCGGAGTACCCGTCTTCCACGAGGGCCATGGTCTCCGGCGAGGTGGCCGCAGTGACGGCGAGCGCGACGGTGCGGGCCCCCAGGTACCAGACCGCCAGCCCGGCGCCCGCCACGGCGATCGCCAGGATCCAGCGCCATGCCCGGCCTCCGGCCAGCAGGGCGAGCACGGCGCCGCCGGTCGCGAGGGCGAGCACCGCTCCGCGGCTGCCCGAGAGGACCACGCCGGCCAGCAGCACGAACGCGGCCAGGCTCCATCCGGCGGTGCCCGCCGGGGACCGCCGCGCGGCGACGAGCGCCAGGGCGAGGGGGAGCAGGGCCGCGCAGGCGATGCCGCCGTGGTTGGGATTCACGAAGGGCGCGAAGAACGGCTCGACGGACGCCGCCGGCACGGCGGAGCACCACCAGACGTGGGTGGCGCCCGTGGCGCGGTGGAGCAGGAACACGCCCACCAGCACGACCCCGCTGGCGGCGAGGATCGCGGCGGTCCGCCGGGCCCGGCGGTGGGACTGGAACATGCGCGAGAAGCCGAGGGCGAGGAGCACGAGCCCGCAGGCGGCCGCCCACTCGAGGATCCCCTGCCACGGGTCGAGCGCGAGCGGGCGCAGGCCGGGTCCCGCCACGGCCAGGACCCGGTCCACCGTGGGGCCGAAGCCCGGCTGGAGGAGGTCGCGCAGGTCTGCGGGTGCGGGCAGGAGGGGGAGGGCCATCACCGCGAGGGCGGTGAGCGAGGCCGCGCCGATGCGCAGCCGGGCCCGCGACGGCGTGGGCAGGTGCCGGGTGGACGCGAGCGCGAGGAATCCGCCCGCCCCGGCCGAGAGCGCGAGGGCGAGCCGCCAGGGGCCGTGCACCGACGCGAACGGGAGGGCGGCGAGGGGGAAGAGGAGCGCCAGGAGGACGGAGAGCCGGCGATCCCTCCGGCGCAGGCGCTCGCGATCCATGACCAGGGGTCCGGCGTCCACGCGTGCTCCTCGGGCTTCGGTTGGCCGCATCTATCCCGGGTCTCGGGGCGGCGACAGCCGGGCGGAGGCCCCGCACCCGAGCGTTGACCCCGTCGTCCGGCCGGAGATAGGCTGCTCCGTGGCCCACGAATCCGCGGGCCCCGGGGCTCGCCTGTCCTCCACGGCCGCCACCACCGAGCCACGCAACGCCCTCGAGGCGCGGGAGGCGAGCCTCCTGCGCTACTGGCTCGTCCTCCGCAAGCGCCGGGACGTCGTCCTGCTCTTCGCGGGCATCGTGATGCTCGTCACTGCGATCTACACGTGGCTCGCGCCCGACGTCTACCAGGCCAGGGCCGTGCTCGAGATCACGCCGGAATCCACCTCGGCCATCAACGTCGAGGAGGTGACGGACATGCTCACCGTCACCACCGCCGAGGAACGTCGGATGTTCTACAACACCCAGTTCCTCCTCATGAAGAGCGACCGCGTACTCCAGGAGGCGCTCGGACGGCTCGAGGATCAGGGGGTGCGGCATTTCTTTCGATTCCCCAAGAAGGAGCGCGTCCGGCGCCTGCGCGACCTCCTCACGATCGATCCCGAACTCGACACCCGGCTGGTGTACGTGGTCGTGGAGCACACCGATCCTGGCGAGGCGGCGCTCTTCGCCAACACCATCGCCCAGGCCTACATCAACTCCAACCGCGAGCGGTCCCTGTCCGCGGCCGAGGGGGCGCTGGCCTGGCTCCGGGAGCGGCAGGCCGAGGCCCGTGACGACAAGGATGCGTCCAACCAGAAGGTCCACGCGTTCAAGTACCCGGAGGAGGGGCTTCTGGGCCTCGAGGAGCAGTCCGCGGCGGTCCGCAAGACCCTCGAGCGGCTCCAGACGTCGTGGAGCGACGCCCACGCACGCCGCGTGGAGGTGGAGTCCGCCTACCGGCGCGCCCGGTCGCTGCTGGCCTCGGGCGAGTGGGTGGGGATGGCCCGCCTCCTCTCGGCGCAGGACCCGGTCCTCCAGAACCTCATCCAGGCCTGGCAGGACCTCGAGAAGGAGCGGGCCGCGTTGGGTTCCCGATACCTGGTCGGGCATCCCAGCGTGGCCGAGGCGGATCGCCAGATCTCCGCCGTCGAGGCGCAGATCCGGACCCAGGCCCAGCAGATCCTCTCGGGCCAGCGCGCCCAGCTCGACCTCCTCGTCAACCAGGAGAGCGCGCTCACCGCCGAACTCGAACGGGTCAAGACCGCGCTCGCGGACCTCGACGGGCGGTTCCTGGATCTCGACGAGATGAAGGAAGAGGCCGAGCGGAACGCGGCCTTCTACAAGACGCTGGACCAGCGGGCCGCCGAGGTCTCCCTGCTCTCCGACGCCGGCCTCCAGCAGTTCATCGAGAGCAACAACATCTGGATGGTGGACCAGGCTCAGCCGTCTGACCGTATCGTGCGGCCCCTCTTCCACGTGAACCTGCCCTGGTCCCTGCTCGTGGGCCTGCTCGGCGGCGTCGCCCTGGCCTTCTTCATGGAGTACGTCGACAATACCGTGAAGAGCCGGGAGGACGTCGAGGAGGTGGTCGGCGTGCCGTTCCTCGGCGCCGTGCCGGTCCTGCCGCCCCAGGAGTTCACCGCCCTCCAGGACGCGGTGGACCACACCATCTTCGTGAACGCGCGGCCCCGGTCGCCCGTCGCCGAGGCATTGCGCAGCATCCGCACCAACATCCTCTTCCACGTGGAGGGGGACGAGGTCGCCGAGCCGGGTCCCCCTGGATCGGACCCGCCCGAGGGCGGGCCCAGGCCGCGCCGGCACCGCCGGCTCCTCGTCACGAGCGCCGCCCCCCGCGAGGGCAAGTCCTTCGTGACCTCCAACCTCGCGGCCATCATCGCCATGACGGGCAGCCGCGTGCTGCTCATCGACGCCGACCTGCGCCGTCCCACGCAGCACAAGCTCTTCCGGCTGCCCAACGATCTGGGGCTCGCCACCGCCCTCCTCGGGGAGGCGCCGGTCCGCGACTGCATCCTTAGGACCCACGTCCCGGACCTCCACCTGATGCCCGCCGGCTCGCGGCCGGCCAACCCCGCGGAGATCCTGAGCTCCCACCACATGGTGGCGCTGCTCGACGGCCTCAAGGACTACGACGTCATCCTCATCGACTCCTCGCCGGTCACCGCCGTGGCCGATCCCCTCATCGTGTCCCGGCTCGTCCACGGGGTGGTGCTCGTGATCGAGTCGAACCACACCGCCCGGGAGCTGGTGCTCCAGTCCCGGGCCCGGCTGGCGGAGATGGGTGCCAACATCCTCGGCGCCATCGTGAACAAGCTCGACGTCCGCCGCGCCGGGTACGGCTACTACTACTACTACGACTACCACACGGTGTACTACTACGGGGAGGGCGACGGCCGGTCCGGCCGCCGGACGGCCTGACGGCGCGTCCGGGCGGCCCCCCGGCCCACCCGGCGCCCTCCGAACCCGGGATTCCCGGTAGCACGTCGTCCATGCGAACCCCGCTCGTCACCTTCGGCCTCTCCTTCCTCCTGGGAATCCTCCTGACGCGGGGGGTCCGCGATCTGGCCCGCCGGCGGGGTCTGGTGGACGCGGGCGGCGGCCGGCGCATCCACACGCGGCCCGTCCCACGGGTGGGCGGGCTGGCCCTGGTGCTCGCCTTCGCCCTGCCCCTCGTGCTCCTGTTGACCGTCTACGAGAACGACCTCACGCGGGCCGTGCGCGCCCAGCGGGCCCTCGTGGCCGCGCTGGTGGGCGGCGGCGCGATCATCGTGGCCGTGGGCCTGTGGGACGACCTCAAGGGCGCGCCGGCCTGGCTCAAGCTGCTGGGCCAGGTGACCGCCGCGCTCGTCGTGTGGGCGGTGGGCGTCCGGATCGAGTTCATCAGCATCCCGTTCCTGGGTCCGGTCCACTTCGGGTGGTTCTCGATCGTCGTCACGGTGCTCTGGTTCGTGGTGGTGACCAACGCCCTCAACCTCATCGACGGCATGGACGGGCTCGCGGGCGGGGTCGCCATCCTGGCCGGCGGAACGCTCCTGGTCATGTCGCTCGCGGCGAAGGAGACCCCCGAGGCCGGGCCCGTGGCGCTCCTCCTGGCCGGCCTGCTGGGGGCCACGGCCGCGTTCCTGGTCTTCAACATCAACCCTGCGAGCGTGTTCCTCGGGGACACCGGCAGCCTCTTCCTGGGGTTCGTCCTCGCGCTCGTCGCCGCGCACTCCTCCCAGAAATCCTTCGCCGTCTTCTCGCTGATGGCGGCCTTCCTGGCCCTGGGGCTGCCCATCTTCGACCTCGCCATGGCCATCGTGCGACGCACGCTCACGGGGAAGCGGCTCTTCTCGCCCGACCAGCTCCACGTCCACCACCTGCTCCTACGCCGGGGCATCTCCCAGCGGAGGTCCGTGGTCCTCCTGTACGGGGTGAGCGCCGTGATGGGCGTCGTCGCCCTGGCCTTCGTCTCCCGGAGCAACGTGCTCTCGGCGGTGGCCATGGTGGTCCTGGCGGCGGCCCTGTACGCCGCGGTGCGGTACCTCGGGTACGGCAGGATCATCCAGGCCGGCCGCCGGGATCGTGCCCTCGTCGGGTTCGAGGAGGCCGCGGAGGCCCGCACGGCCGCCGCGTACGCGCTCCGGACCCGGATCCGGGCCGCGGACGGGCCGGACGCCGCGTGGGCCCTCCTCAAGGAGGCCGCGAGGGACCTGGGATGGGAGCGGGTGGAGTGGGAGCGCCCCGGCGACGCGATCCCGCGCGTCTGGCAGGGGGACTCGCTCGCGCACAACCCGGGCGTGCACTTCCAGGACCTCCGATGCCGGGAGTACGCGCTCCCGGGCCCCGGCGGCGTCGCCAGCGGTCGCCTGCGCGCCTGCTGGTACCGGGAGGAGCGGGTTTTCGAACCCCACCAGGACCTCCTCGGTCGCCTGGTGGCCGATGCCCTGGCCGACGCCCTGCCGCCCCCCGGGTTCCTGCCGCGCGACCCCTGACCCGGCGGTCACGTCTCGGACCCGTGGCGGATCGGTTAGCCCGCCCCCGGGTGTTCCCCCGGAGGAGAAGGGTGCATGCCGCCTCTCGTGCCGATCCTGGTGTTCCTGCTGCTGAGCGTGCCCCCCGCGCACGCGGAGGAGGCCACCTCGCAGGCGTACGTGGTGGGCACGGGCGACCTCCTGGAGATCCGCGTCTTCAACGAACCGGACCTCTCAGGATCGTTCCGGGTCCACGACGGCGACGTCCTGACGCTCCCCCTCCTGGGCGAGGTCGTGGTGGCGGGGCTCACCGTGTCCGCCCTCGACGACACCCTCACGCGGCTCTACGGCGAGCGGTATCTGGTCCACGCGGACGTCACGATCCAGGTGACCGAGTATGGGAGCCGGGCGGTGCAGATCCTCGGGGCGGTGGGGAAGCCCGGCGTGGTCTACCTCCAGCGCCCCACGCGCGTGCTCGAGCTCCTGGCCCTCGCCGGGGGCCTGAACGCCGAGAAGGCGGTTCGCGAGATCCACCTCCAGCGCACCGTGGACGGGGTCACGCGTACCGTCGTGCTCAAGGTGGACGACGTGCTGGCCGGAGGCCCGGGCAATGTCGAGGTCCAGGCGGGGGACGTGGTCAACGTCGCCGAGGGGCTCGTGGTGTACGTGAGCGGGCAGGTCGAGAAGACCGGCACCGTGCCCTTCCGCGACGGCCTCACCGTGAGCCGTGCCGTGGCCGAGGCCGGCGGGCCCAAGACCTACGCCAACCTGCGCGAGGCGTACATCCTGCGCGACGGCAAGCGCATCCGGGTGAACCTCAAGCGGATCCTCACGGGCCGGGCCGAGGACGTGGTCCTCCAGCCGGGTGACCAGGTGGTCATCGAGCAGCGCGTGTTCTGAGAATCCCCTCGGGATCCTCGCGCTACTTGCTGCTCCAACGCAGGGCGAGCGATCCGATCACGGCGAGCGGGGCACCCTCCTCGCGCTGGCGCCGGCCGTCCCACGACCACACGCGGTCCTGGCGCAGGACGAAGGTGGTGGCGCCCTCGATGGCGAACGCGCGCCCCCCTCCGGGACAGACGAAGCCGGTGGTCTCACGCGTCCAGCTCCGCACGTCCATGTCGGGATCGGGCAGGCCCAGGAGCGAGGGCCGGGAGGCGAGGCCCGCGATGCGTGGGTAGCGGTGGAGGGCTACCATCACGCCCCACGGCGACCCCGGCCCCACGGCCAGTACCTTGGAGGAGGGCCGGATCAGGTCCGGGAAGCCGTAGAGGCCGAGGATGAAGCCGTCGGGGAGGCTCAGGACGGCGCGCTGTCCCGCGGAGTGGAGCACCTCCGTGAGGGCGGCGTTTGCGCGCAGCAGGTCGCGCAGCGGCGGCTCGCCCTGGCGGACCTCGCCCGCCAGGGCGAGGAGGGCGTCCTTCCACCCGGGCGCAGCGGGGGAGGCGCCGCCGGTCACGAGGGAGCCCGGCGGCAGCGAGGCGGAGGCTCCCACCGGCAGGAACTCGACCAGCGGGCGATCCGCGAGCGGAGGCCGGGCGGCGACGGTGCCCGGGGGCAGGGTGGTGCCCGAGCGGGTGATCGAGCCTGGCGGGGGAGGGGCGATGGTGGGCGGCTGCGGCGGTGTGCCGGGCAGGGGACCGAGACCCGGCTGCGACGTGGTGGCCGGTGGGGACTGCGCGGCGGCCGGACCCGCCGGGCCGGTGGCCGCGGGGGCGGCGACGGGCACGGGGGCGTTGGGCCACGGAGGGAGGGTGGTGACCGCCGTGGAGAGCAGGGCGGCGCGGTCGCGTCGCCGCTCCCACGCCAGGTTCCGGATCACCGGGACGATGAGGCGGTCGAGGGCCAGGGCGCAGGCCGTGGGCGAGCCGGGCAGGAGCGCCACGAACGTGGAGCCCACGAATCCCGCGGTGGCGCGCGAGAGCATGGCACCCGGGCCCACCTCCCCGAGCATGAGGGAGCGGAACAGTTCCCCGAACCCGGGCACCTCCAGATCGAACAGGGGGCGCACGGCCTCGGGTGTGCGGTCCCGCAGGGTGCAGCCCGTGCCGCCGGTGACGATGAGCACGTCGAGCCCCGGCCGCGTGACGAGGTCGCGCACACGGCTGCGCACGAGGGACTCGTCGTCCCCCACGAAATCCCGTCCCAGGACGCGGTGGCCCGCCACCTGGACGCGGTCCTCCATGATCGGACCGGCGAGGTCGGTCTCGACGGTGCGGCTCGACGACACGACCAGGATGTGGACGGAGACCGGACGGTTGCCCGGATGCGGGTGGTGTTCTGGGGCGGCCATCGTGCCTCCGGTCCGGGAGATTCCGCGTCTACCGTCGCCTGTCGGGACGCCGGATGCAAGGACTTCCTGTCACCCGACTCCGGGCCCGCACACCCCTACCCCGCCGGATGCGGGGAATCCAGCGGACCAAACGGGTCACTCCCGGATCCGCAGCACCTGCCCTGGCAGGATCCGGTTGGAGGTGAGGGAGTTCCACGCCTTGAGATCCTCCACGGTGCAGCCGTGCGATCGGGCGATGGCCCCCAGCGTGTCGCCGCTGCGCACCGTGTAGGTGGTCCACCCGGCACCGTCTCCGGCAGGTGGCGTACCACCCGACGGGGCGCGCACCACCAGTACCTGGCCGGCGTGAATCCGCGTCGGGTCCGAGATGCGGTTCCAGGCCTGGAGGTCGGCGACGGAGACCTTGAACCGCTCCGCGATTCCGGACAGCGTGTCGCCACGTCGCACCTTGTAGGAGGTGGCGGGATTCCCGGGCGCCTTCGGGGCGGAGGCCTTCGGCATCCGGGCGGGCTCCCGGACCTGGAGACGGTCCCCCGCCTGGATCCGGTCGGGATCGGAAAGGTCGTTCCACGCCACCAGCTGTTCCCGCGAGACCCCGTACGTCTCCGCGACGACCCCGAGCGTCTCCCCCGGTCGCACCGTGTGCCAGGTGACGGCCTCCGGGGCCGGCGCGGCCTGGGCGCGGGTCGGGGCGTTGTCCTCGGTGCCGCCCTGGACCGGAATCACCAGCTCTGAGCCGACCGAGATCCGGTTCACGTTCCGGATCTTGTTCATGTGGGCGATCTCCTGGACGGTGACGCCGTACTTCCGGGCAATGGAGCCGAGGGATTCCCCCTTGCGGACCCGGTGGCGCCGGAAGGCGACGCGCTCCGAGGGGGGGATGGTCTGCACACAGCCCAGGAACGCCTCGGAGGTACCGGTCTGGATCCGGACGGGCCACGTCTCGGGCCCGGGTGGCACGGCCCAGCGCCGGAGGGCGGGGTTCAGCTCCTGGAACGCCTCCTCCGTGAGCGACGCGCACTTCGCGAGCGACTCGATCGACAGCGAGTCCGGCACCTCGGCCGTGTCGTAGGCGAGGGGTGGAGCGTAGACCACGTCGCCGAACCCGTACCGCTCGGGGTGGTGCCCGATGATGGCGGCCGCGATCAGCTTGGGGACGTAGTTGCGGGTCTCGGCAGCCAGCAGCCCCGGCTGGGCCAGCACCCAGAAGTCGCTGGATCCGGTGCGGGCCACGGCCTTGCGCACCCGGCCCGCGCCGGCGTTGTACGCGGCCGCGGCCAGGTACCAGTCGCCGAACATGGCGTGCAGGTCGGTGAGGAAGGTGAGGGCGGCGTCGGTCGCCCGCTCGGGATCGCGGCGCTCGTCCACCCACCAGTCCACGCGGAGGCCGTAGGCCGTGCCGGTGGAGGCGATGAACTGCCAGAGGCCCACGGCGGCCGCGCTGCTGTAGGCGTTGGGGCTGAACCCGCTCTCGATCATCGAGAGGTAGAAGAGATCCTGGGGCATCCCCCGCGCGGCGAGGCGTTCGGAGATGAGGGGCCGGTATCGGGTGCTCCGGCCCAGCCAGCGCGCGTAGTACTTGCGGCCCCGCCCGGTGAAGTAGCGCATCCAGCGCTCGACGTCGTCGTTCACCACGATCGGGATGTCGAACTCCCTCGGATTCACGTCGGCGAGCTTGAGAGGGTCCGCGGTGAGGAAGGCGACGGGGTCCCGGTACCAGGCCAGGGCGTCGAGCAGGCCGCGTCCCTCCTCGGTGTCGAGGAAGTACTCCTCGGCGCTGCGCTCCTCGGCCAGTTCTCCGGAGGCGGCCACCACGGCGTCGGTGGGCGGCTGCCCGCCGAGGGCGTCCTCGATGAAGTCCCAGAGCGATCCGTCCTCGGCGACGGTCGCGGGCTCCTCCCAGGCCGGGCGGGCGGTCTCCTTGGGCCCGGCGGGGCCCGCGTGCGCGGAACAGGCGGCGAGCAGGGGCAGGATCGCGACGACGACCAGGCGGAGCACGGGGACCCCTGACGCGAGGGCACCGCGAAGATAGCATTCCCGCCTGCATGCAGCGAGGCGAGCGGCGGTCCCGTGGAACCGGGGTCCACGGCCGAGGAGGACGCGTGTCCGACATCGTGGTGGCCACCCGGGACGATGCGTTGCGGGCCCGTGTCTGCGACGTCCTGCTCGGCGGGGGGTACGCGGTCCGGTCCGCCTGCTCGTGGGCCCGACTCCTCGAGGACATGTCCCGCCCGGCCACCCGCCTGGTCCTGGTGGACGGCGGCCCGCTCTCGGTGCTGGAGGCTCCCGGCCGCATCCCGCTGTTGCAGGAGATCGCCGCCTCGCTCGAGCACCAGCCTGCGCTGTTCGCCGTGGGTGCGCCGCGGCCGCCGCTTCCGTCGGCCCCCCTCCAGCCCGGGCCCCTGCGCCGCCTCGTCGCGGGCCGCGTGGGCCCCGCACTCGGGCGCGACCTGCTCCGCCTCCTGGGGCACCTCGGCGTGGGTCCCCGGCCCCTCCCGGTTCTGGCCAACCTGGCCCGCAGCCCCCTGCCGGTCTGCCTGGTCGGGGAGCGGGGCACGGGCAAGAAGCACGTGGCGCGGGCGCTGCACGCGCTGGGGGGTGGTGGCCGTCTCCTGGCGCTGGCCTCCCCCGACGCCGCCGCGCTGCCCGACGATCCGGACATCCCCGGGCAGGTCCCCGACACGATCTACGTGTCCCTGTCGGGCCCGTGGACGCCCGAGCCGATCGCCGTCCTCCGCGATCGGGCCGAGACGCTCGGGGCCCGGTTGGTGGTGGCGTGCCGGGACCTTCCCCCCTCGGGGGCGGGCCAGTGGGCTGTCCTGCGCCTCCCACCGCTCAGGGACCGCCAGGGGGACCTGCACGCCCTGGCCCTCCACTACCTCGACCTCCACGGCCACCTCCTCGGCCTGCCCCGGCGGCGCTTCGGGCGCAGCCTGTGGGCGCTCGTCCACGCGCACCGCTGGCCCGACAACGCCCGGGAGCTGGAGACATTCGTGGTGGCCGTGCTCTCCGCCGTGGACCGCCCGCTCATCCGAGCCGAGGATCTTCCCGAGCGTGTCCGTGCGCTCGTGGTGCCGCACCGGGAGGATCCGCTGGCCAGCGAGGCGCGGGCCTTCGAGGCCGTCGTCGAGAGCCACCTGAGGCGGGTCGTGGACCTGTACGTGCCTGGGGGCGACACGGGCCTGCACACCCTCGTGCTCGCCGGCGCCGAGCGGCCCCTCCTGCGCCTCGCCCTGGCCCGGACGGGTGGGAACCGGAAGGCCGCCGCGGCGTTCCTCGGCATCTCGCGCAACACGCTCGCGGCCCACCTCGAGGTCCTGGACCTCGGGGATCCGGGAGGGCGGTGACGATGGGCGATCGTCCCGCCGTGAGCGCCGGCATCGCGGACCTGATCGGCCAGGGTCGGGTGGTGGAGCGCCTGTGGGTGGCGCTCGCCACGGATCGCCTCCACCACTGCTACCTCTTCGAGGGCCCGCGGGGCGTGGGCAAGGCCACCGTGGCGCTCCGTCTCGCGATGGCGGCCAACTGCGAGCGGTGGGGCGACCTGCCCGTGACCGACCTGCCCTGCGCCGCCTGCCCCACCTGCCGCCGGATCGCCGGAGGTCACCACCCGGACGTGATCGAGGTCGGGCCCGATCCCGGATCGGCCTCCGAGGTGATCACGGTGGACCAGGCCCGGGAGATCGCCCGGAAGCTCTCCCTGCACCGGCACAGCGCGAGGCGCCGCTTCGTCCTCGTGGATCCGGCCGATCAGCTGCGCATCGAGGCTGCCAACGCCCTCCTCAAGACGCTGGAGGAGCCGCCCATGGGCAGCGGATTCGTGCTGGTCACCTCGCGGGGCCCGAGCCTGCTGCCCACCGTGCGCTCCCGATCGCAGCGGATCCGCTTTCGCGCGGTCCCTCCCGCCGACCTCCGGACCTGGCTCGAGGCCCGCGGCGTGGCCGAGGCGGAGCGCCTCGCCCGCCTCTCCCTGGGCAGCCCGGGGGTGGCCCTGGAGATCGCGGGCGGCCGCGCGGACGAGTGGGACCGCACGCGCACCGCCCTCCTCGAGGCGCTCCGGGGCGATCTGGCGGGGCTGCTCGCCTGGGTGGAGACGATCGCCGCCCCTCCCCGGGAGGCCGCCGACCGGCGCGTGGCGGTGGTGCTGGCCGTGCTGGCCACGCTGCTG
>JBFYZZ010000291.1:0-3993 GCA_041309225.1 Deltaproteobacteria bacterium
GGCGCCCCCTGTGCCGCCCAGCCGGGCCGCCACGAGGGGGGCCACGACCGCGGCGTCGAGGTCGCCCGCGGCCACCACCACCAGGCGGCCGTCGTGGAGCGCCTCGCGCCAGGCACGGCGGACCCGGGACCGCGTGAGCCGGCGGTGGTCGGCGTCCGTGGGCAGCCCCCCGAGGGGGTGGTCCGGCGGGTGGATCGCCCGGACCTCCGCGGCCGCGAGGATCCGGTCGGCCGAGCCGAGGGCTCGCCGGGCGCTCGCGCGCCAGGCCCCGCGCACGCGCCGGACCTCCGCCGCGGGGAAGCGCGGTTTCCGGAGGACCTCCGCCAGGAGGTCGAGGGCGGGCGCGAGGGCCGTGGAGGGCGCCTCCACGGCGATCCGCGTGCCGAGCGGTCCGGCGCCGGTGTCCAGGATGGCGCCCATCCGGTCGAGGTCGGCGGCCAGGGCGGCTGCGTCCCTCCGGCGGGTGCCGTTGTCGAGGAGCGCCCCGGCGAGGCGGAGGGCGAGGAGGTCGCCCGGCGATCCTCGGGCCGGATCGTTCAGGATCGTGGCCTCGACGCGGACGAGGGGCAGCCCGGGCCGGGGCACGATCAGGAGCCGCCCGCCGCCGGCCAGGGCCACCTCCTCCACGGCGGGGAGGTCCAGGCCGGCGAGCGCGAGGCCGGCCGGCGGTCCGGCGGGGTCCGGGGGGAGACCCCTGGGTGGGGAGGGGGGAGGGGCGGGCACGTCGGGGAGCGCGAGCGCGCGCGATCCGGGCAGGGCGGCGCCGGGCTCGGAGGCGGGCACCACCGAGAGGAGCACCCGCCGGCCCGGGGGGAGCCAGGTGGCCACGGCCCGCCGGACGTCCTCGGGGGTGACCGCGAGGCGGGCGGCCAGGCCCTCGGCCAGGCACCCGGGGTCTCCGGTCTCGGCCAGGCACCGATCGAGCAGGGCCGCACGGGCGGCGATCGGCTCCACGGCGCGGAGCCACGCACCCCGGAGCGCCCCGCGGACGCGCCCCATCTCCGCCTCGGTCGGCCCCTCGCCGGCGAGACGGGCCACCTCGCGGTCCACCGCCGTGAGCACGCCGTCGAGCGGGAGGTCGTCCCCGACCGCGACCCGGATGGCGAACGCGCTGCCCCGCGGACGATGGTCGACCCAGGCGTCCACCCGGCGGGCCGTGGAGGCACGGTACACGAGCGGCTCGTCGAGCCGGCCGCCCCGTCCCGCGGCCAGGAGGCGGGCGGCCACCTCCAGCGCGGGCAGGTCCGGATGTCCCGGGGGCGCGATGCGCCAGGCCACGTAGAGGGTGCGGGTGGAAACGTCCGCCGCGTGGAACGCCCGGACCTCGTGGTCGAGGGGGGGCGGGGCGGCCTTGTCGACGCGACCGGCGGCCGGCCGGGGGGGGACGGCGCCGAGCGTGCGGCGGACGACGTCCTCGGCCGCGTCCGGGTCCACGGCCCCGGCCAGTACGAGGGTCATGGCACCCGGCACGTAATGGTCCGCGAAGAACGCGCGGATGGCGTCCGGGGTCCAGGGATCGTCCGGGCCGGAGGGGGGGCCCAGGATGGGGTGGGCGTAGGGGTGCCCCTCCGGCCAGAGGAGCGCGGCCAGGGCCCGCGCGTCGTCGCCCCGGCCCGAGGCGGCGTCCTGGGCGGCCTCCAGGCGGACCACCGCGGCCTCGGTGGCCAGGACCTCGGGCGTCAACGCGGTGGGGAACGCGGCCAGCCGCTCCGCCTCGAGCGCGAGGGCGGACTCCAGGGCCGCAGGGGGGATCACGGCGTGGAAGGCGGTCCAGTCGAGGTCCGTCCAGGCGTTGGCGTCGCCCCCCAGGGCCCCGAGCCGGCGATCGGGTCCCGGCGCACGCCCCGAGACCTCGAACAGCAGGTGCTCGACCAGGTGCGCCGTGCCCTCCGCGCCGGGCGGATCGTCCGCGGATCCCGCCGCGACCAGCAGGTGCACGGCCACCAGCGGCTGGCCCGGATCGGGCACGATGGCCACCCGCATCCCGTTGTCGAGCGCGAGCACCCGGGCCGGCGGGTCGAGCGCCACCGTCACCGGATCGGCCGCCGCAGCGGTGAGGAGCAGGAGGGCCGGGAGCATGCGGCGGCCGTATCCCCTCCCCGCCTGGGACGACCGCTGGCCGGGCGCGGACCCGATCCACCGCGGCGCGGGGTATCCTGAGGGCATGCGCGCGTGGTCGCTCCCCTTCCTGCTCCTCTGGGGCTGCGAGGCCGCGTCGCCCGGCAGGCCCTGGTCGTCCGTCGCCGACCCCACCGTGGCGCGACCCGAGGACACCGGGCCGACCGACGGCGACGGCGACGGCTGGACCGTGGCCGGGGGCGACTGCGACGACACCGATCCGGCGGTCCACCCTGACGCGGCGGAGGCCTGCAGGAACGGCACCGACGACGACTGCGACGGCCTCCTCGACTGTGAGGACGGCGACTGCACGCGGGGGCCCGACTGCGAGGAGTCCGGGGCCTGCGCCGACGGACGCGACAACGACGACGACGGGCTCGCCGACTGCCTGGACGACGAGTGCTGGTCGGAGGCGACCTGCGTGTTCGCGTCCCGGGTGTGGCAGGGAAGCCGGGCCCGGTGGCACCGAGGCCGTGCGTGGGGCACGGGCCTGGGCAGCGGATCCGCGACCTCCGTCGAGGGGACGCTCCGGATCCGCCGCTCCACCGCACCGCCGTCCTCTCCGGACGCCACCTGCACCTGGCACGCGGACCGCGTGACGTTCCGCGGCTTCAGCATGGGGCCCGGTGGAATCTGGGTCCCCCACGCTGCCTACGTCGACCGCTCCGGGTTCGCGCTCTCCCCCGCCTGCCCGGTCGGCCCGGCCGTCTCGGCCTTCCTCCCCGCACCCTTCGCCCGGGCGGGCGGGGTGGCCGGGGTCGGCTGGGACACCGCCGAGGAGCGGGTCACCTCCTGGTACGGGGGGACGCCAATCCTCCTCACGTCGCGGGTCGAGACGGCGTCCGGGCTCGTGCTCGCCTCCGAGTCCTCGTGGAGCATGGCCCCCATCCGCACCGGGAGCACCTTCGAGATCGGTGGCCACCCTGGAGGGGAGTGAGGGCGCCGAGAGTCGTGCCCGATTCGAGACAGCGTGCCCGTGGCGGTTCCGGTGTCGCAGCCGGGCGGGGTGAACCGCCACCCCGCGACCAGGGCGGACCCCCCGTGGGTCGGTGAAGACAGGCGTACCGGAAGGGCCACCCTGACGGCCAGGGTCGGGGTTCCGGTACGCTGCGGGGCCCGCCACCGTGCCCACGTCCTCCCCCGGCGTCCCTGCCCGTCCTGCGCCGGGACGAGCGGTGGCAGGGGCGCTCGTGATGCGGCGGCCCGGCGCCGCCCCGACCCGCCCCCCATTTGACTCGCGGCGATGCGCCCCCTACCATGGGCGGCCATGCAGGTCGTCTCCGCGCTCCTCGCCGTCGCCACGGGCCTCCTGGGTCTCCTGTTCCTCGTGGGCTCGCAGGGCCAGGTCCACCGGCTCGTGGTGGGCGTGATCCTGCTGGCCGCCGCGCTCGCGCTCGCGGTCCTGCCGCGCCTCAAGCCGAGGAAGGTGGAGGTGATCCAACGGATCGACCTCCCCCCCGAGAGCCGGCTCGGAGGGCTCGCCTGCCGGTCCTGCGGGGCACCCCTCTCGCCCCCCGACCTCCGTGTGAAGGACGGGACACCCGTCGCCCGGTGCCCCCACTGCGGCACGGAGTTCGAGGTCCAGGAGACGGTCCGGTGGTAGGGGCCCCGCCGTGACGGACCACGGCGTGCTCGGCGCCCTCGGGGACGACGTCGGCACGTTCGTCGAGCGCCTCCGGGGGGGGCCCCGGCCGGGCCTCCACCCGTTCCTGCTGCCCGTGGAGGGTGGATCGAGGCGGGTCCACCTCCGGGTCCACGGGGACGGCGCGGCCACCCTGCTCGTGGATGCCTCGTCGGCGGTGCACCTCGACGCCACCGCCGCGAACCTCGCCTGGCTGGCGCTGCGCCGCGTCCCGCCCCGGCGGGCCCTGGCCG
>JBFYZZ010000292.1:0-7579 GCA_041309225.1 Deltaproteobacteria bacterium
CGGCTGCCGGGGTGGGGGCAGGTCCCTGCGTCGGGCCGTCGGTTTCGGGAAGGGGCGCGACCGGCGGGGGCTCGGGGAGCGGCGGAAGCCGCTGCTCGATGGCCTCGAGACGGGCCTCGATGCGGCCGAGGTGGGCCTCGACGCCGTCCTCCAGGCCGCTCTGATGCTGGCGGGCCCAGTCGATGTTCTGCAGGAGCTCCCGCGTGTGGGACCGCTGGGCCATCGTGTTGGCAATGAGCAGGGCGAGGATCGCCAGGACGAAGACGACCCGGCCCCAGAAGGCGTCCCGGGCGATGGACTGGCGCTGGCGCTCGAGGAAGGCCCGGTCCGGGAGGTCGGCCAGCGAGACCGGAGGACGCTCGGGTGGGGCGGTCGGCGGCTCCTCCCCTTCCCGTGGGAGCGGCGGGAAGGTGTGGGCGAGGGCCGAGGATCGGTCGGAGCCGGGATGGGGATCTTGGGGCGTGCTCATGGGACCTCCAGCCGTGGCGGGCACCACGTGTCAAGTTTCGGTCAGCCCCGGGCGCGGGTCAACCCCGCGCGGCGGTCGGCCGGCGCCGGCGGAGCCCGGAGGGGGGGGGCGCGGCGGGATCCTACCCGGGTATCGACTCGAATCGGCTCTGGAAGAACCGAAGTTTCTTCGGCTCGTAGACGAAGCGCAGCCCCGTCACGGCGCGGCGGTTCGCATGGACCCGGGCGATGCCGTCCACCACCATCCTCATGTGGTCGGCGGAGTACACGCGGCGCGGGATCGTGAGCCGGACGAGCTCGAGCTTGGGGCGGAAGTTCCTGCCCGTCACCGGATCCCTGCCCTTGGACACGTTCCCGCGCTCCATGGAGCGCACGCCCGTCTCCACGAAGATCTCGGCGGCGAGCCGCTGGGCGGGGAACTCGTCCTGGTCGAGGTGGTCGAGGAAGGCCCGCGCGTCGATGAAGATGGCGTGCCCGCCGTAGGGCAGGACGATGGGGACGCCGGCCTCGCGGAGCATGCGCCCGAGCTCTCGGGTCTGCTCGACCCGGGCCTTGATGTAGTCGTCCTGGACCATCTCGTGGAGGCCCACGGCGTGCGCGGCCATGTCGCCCGCGGAGGTGCCGCCGGAGCACCAGGAGCCCTCGTAGACCTGCAGGAGCCGCTGTCCCTCCCGGTACCAGTCGTCGCGGTCGCGGAAGAGCAGGCAGCCCGACAGGTTGGAGAGCGGATCCTTCTTGCTCGAGATGGTGGCCCCGTCGCCGTAGACGAACATCTCCCGGAGGATCCGGGCCACGGGCCAGGCGGCGTACCGCGGGTCGTTCTTCTGGATGAAGTAGGCGTTCTCCGAGCAGCGGGTGGCGTCGAAGAACACGGGGATGCAGCGGGCCCGGCAGAAGGCGTAGACCTCCTTCACGTTGTCCATGGAGACCGGGTGCCCGCCCGCGAGGTTCACGTTGAACTCGAAGGACAGGTAGGCCACCCGGCGACCCTCCGCCTCGGCCTTCCGGCAGAGCGCCTCCATCTTCCCCACGTCCACGTTGCCCTTCCAGGGGAAGTCGGACGTGGGATCGTGGGCCTCGTCCACGATCACGTCCACGAACGTGCCACCCGCGAGCTCCTGGTGCTCCCGGGTGGTGGTGAAGTACATGTTCCCGGGGACGTAGTCGCCCTTCCGGATGAACATCTGGGACATGATGTGTTCGGCCGCGCGGCCCTGGTGGGTGAGGATCACGTGCCGGTGGCCGTAGGTCTCCCGCGCCGCCTGCACGACCTGCTCGTAGGCGTCGGGCGTGCCGGGGGTCTCCCGAGCGGAGAGGTAGGCCGTCCACTGCTCGACGCTCATGGCACAGGTGCCCGAATCGGTCAGGAGGTCGATCGTGACGTCCTCGCTGGGGAGCAGGAAGGTGTTGTGGCCGGCCTCCTGGACGACCCGGCGCCGCTCCTCGCGGGTGCGGATGGCGATGGCCTCCACGGCGTGGAGCGTCCACGGCTCGCTCGTGAGTGCGTGGGTCTCGAGATGGGGGACGAGCCATTCGAACGTCGCCTCGGCGTGGGTGCCGGGGGTCCCCATCCGGTCGAGCGGCACCAGGCGGGCGCGCTGGTCCCAGAGCGTGCCCACGGCCGCGGCCACGTCCGCGAGGTGGGAGGTCATCAGGGCCCGCCGGGGGATGAGGACGGGCAGCCGGTCCGCGGGCGCGTACGTCCCCTCGAGGAGCGCCCGCACCCCCGCCACGAGGTAGAGGCCGCACGCGACGGTGTGGGCGGCGTCGGCGGCTCCGGGCAGGAACGCACCGGCGTGGAGGTGCACGCCGTTCAGCGCGCGGGTGAAGGGCACGCCGCGGCGGGTGAGGTGCTCGGCGAGCACGTCCACCTGGTGGGCCAGCCAGTCGGCGAGCGCGTCCTGTACCATCTCGCGGAGGCCGAGCGCCACGACCTCCATGGTGCGACCCGCCATGCCGCCGTAGGTGTGGAGGCCTTCGAACACCACGACCTCGTTCATCACGTGCTCGTGGTCCTCGGCATCCTGGGAGGCGACGAAGCCGCCCACGTTGCTCATGGCGTCCTGGCCGGCGTCGAAGACGAGGACGTGGGCCGTGCGGGCGAGGTCGCGCACCACGTCGGCGACCGGGCGGCCCTGGTGCCGCGGGTCGTGCCGGCGGGCCTGGACGGCGGCCTCGACGATGCACGAGGCGTCGAGCACCAGCCGGGCGCCCGCCGCCTCGCAGAGGGCGCGGGTGCGCTCGAGCCCGTCCTGGGAGGCGGAGTGGGCGCCGTCGCCCTGGACGTCCACGTACACCCAGCGGACCCGCCCCGCGTTCCGCTCGAGGAACGCCCGGAGGGCGCCCTCGTCGACGTCGCCGCCGAAGCGTCCGCCCATCTCCAGGACCTCGTAGGTGCCCCCGAAGGCCGCAACGAGGTCCGCCGGGACCGCCGTGTTGCCCGCCATGGCTCCGCCCGCGCGGAGGTGCACGGAGCTGAGCAGTTTCAGGGCGCCGTACCGGTTGTGGGTGGGGCAGACGTGGCCGAACCCGAGCACGCCGCGCACGGCCTCCACGAGGGTGTAGAAGTTGCGGGCGCCCGCGTACGCCTCGTCGCCCACGAAGAGCCCGCCGAGCTGCTCCTGGCTCATGGCCGAGGCTCCCTGCGTGACCAGGTCGAGCGACACGGCGCGGGCAGGGAGGCGGGCCGTGTTGAACCGCACCGCGCGCAACTGCTCGAGGCGCTCGGGGAGCGTGGTGACCGTGACGTGGCGCAGGGTCTTGATCTTGTAGGGTTCGAAGGGGACGTTCGACATCGCGGTTCCTGAGTCGGGACGTGGGCCCGCAACGTAGCGGGCCAGCGGAGCGCGCGCCGCCGGCGGGGCGCGATCCCGGACAGGGGCCGGTCACCTCGGCCGATGGGCAGGAGCCAGGGTCAGCCGTCGTCGGGCATCGTGTCGAACGGGAACGCCCGCACCACCGCGTCGCGCGGGATGGGCCCGTAGAGGTGCGCCCAGGTCTCGCCATCCCCGTAGGTGTCCTCCCACCGCAGGTCGGCTGAGAGCTTGCGGGGATCGAGCACGAGCAGGAGGAGGTCCCGCCGGTGGCGGAAGTGGCGGGCCACGACCCGCCGGACCTGATCGGGCCGGCAGCAATGGACGAACCCCGCGGCGTAGAGCGAGGCGGGCGCATAGTCGGTGCCCTCCTGAACGGCGGCCTCCCAGACGGTCTGCTCGGCGACGTGGAGGAGGGGTTCCAGGCGGGGCATGCCCTCCAGCCTACCTCAGAACGGGGTGCCCGGACTACGTGCCCACCGTGCAGCCCATCCCACCCGACTACTACTGGCACTCGTTCCTCACCGTCGTGGAGACGGTGCTGGGCCGTCACGGCCGCCTGCTCTCCCAGGCGGAGCAGGCCCGGATCCGGGCGCTCCTCGCCGAGCCGGAACCCGCCCGCCGGCTGTTCGTCCGCATGCTGGACCGTCGCGGACCCCTCTTCCGCGCCTCCCGGCTCCGCTACCCGGAGATCGGCGATCCGGTCCCGGTCCTGGAGCGTCTCGCGGCCTCCGGCTTCGTCGTCCTCGACCCGCCCGAGGCCTTCGCGGACGGCACCGCGCTGGCACTCCTGACCGTGCCGGAGCTGCGGGCGGTCGCGCGGGACCTGGGCCGGCCGCTCAAGGCGCGAAAGCCGGCGTGCCTGGCCGCGCTGGCGGACGTTCCGGCCCAGGACATCGGCGCGCGTCTCCGGGTCGCCGACCGGTTCGCGGCGCTCGGCGACACCCGGGCGTTCACCCTGGCCGAGGTCGCGTTCTTCGGGGACCGCCACCGGGACCGCACGGCGTTCGTCCTCGCGGCCCTCGAGCGGGCCGCCTGGGTGGACGTGCCGCTCACCGACGACGAGCCGCTCTTCCCGGCCCGGGAGGACCTCGTGGCCTACCTGGAGGCCGCCGAGCGGGCGGATGCGGCCTGGCTGCTGGCGGACGCCGGGCTCGAGGCCCTGCTCGCCCCGGTCGCGGAGGCCGCCCGCGCCGATCTCGCGGGCCGGCCCGCCCTGCCCCCTCACCGGCGGCGGGTGGATCCCGCCCGGTACGACGAGCGCGTGTGCCTCCTCGCGGGACGCGCACGCGAGCGCGCGGGCGATCCCGCCGGGGCGGCCGGGTGGTACGAGGCGGTCCTGACCCACGGACGGACGGCGGACGGCGCCGCCGAGGCCGGGGATCGGCTGGGGATCTGCCTTCCGCGGGCGGGCCGGCCCGCGGCGGATCTCGCGCCGCTGGTGGATCCCTGGCTCGCGTCGCCGAGGCTCCACGATCCGGGCCGGTTCCGACTCGCCCTGCGGCTCCACCGCCTCGGGCTCGGGCCCGATCCCCGTGCGGGCCTCTGCACCCCTCCCGCCCTCGAACTGGCGCTGGTGCCGGCCGGCCACGCGGGGATCAAGGCGCTCTGGCGGGTGGAGGGCGCCGCCGTCCCGGTGGAGGACGCCGTGCTCCGAGCCCTGGGCGGCGAGGGCGTCTTTGGGGAGAACCTGCCCTGGACGACGCTCTTCGGGCTCCTGTACTGGGACGTGGTGTTCGCGCCCCTCCCGGGCGCCTTCCAGCACCCCTTCCAGGAGGGGCCGCTGGATCTGGAGACCGAGGACTTCGGCGTGCTCCGCGCAGAGCGCCTCGTCGCGCGGACCCGGGCGCTGGCGGCCGCGGACCTGGGGGCGGAGGTGCGGGCGGCCTGGGCGCGACACCGGGGGCGGCGGTGCCGGGGCGTGGCCTGGGACCGCGTCCCGCCGGACCTGCTGGCGCGGGCCGCACAGGGCCTGGGCGAGGGCCTGCTCGCGATCCTCGGCCGCATCGCCCGCCACCCCGGTCGCCACGTCCAGGGCCTGCCCGACCTCCTCGTCTGGATCGACGGCGCCCCCGTCCTGGTGGAGGTCAAGGGGCCGGGGGATGCGCCGTCCGTGGAGCAGGCGCTCTGGCACGACGCCCTCCTCCGCGCCGGGGTGCCCGTCCGGATCGCGCGGGTCCGTCCCGTCGGCCGGGCGCCGGCGGGATAGGCCGGGGCCGGAGTCCCTCGCATGCCCGATCTCCCCACCGGCCACGTCCTCGGCGGACGGTTCCGCGTCCTCGGCGTCCTGGGCCGAGGCGGCATGGCCACGGTCTACCTGGCCGAGGATGCGACGCGCGGGGAGCGGGTGGCCCTCAAAGTGCTCCACGAGCATGTCGTACAGGACGGGGCGGCCCGGCTGCGGCGGGAGGTCCGGGCCGCCTCGCGCGTGCGCCACCCGGGCGCGCTCGTGGCCCACGAGCTGCACGAGTTCGACGGCACCTGGGTGCTCTCCCTGCCCTACCACCCCGGCCGGACGCTGGCCGAGCGGGTGGTGGAGGAGGGACCGCTGCCCTCGGACGAGATCCGCCGGCTGGGCGCCCGCCTCGCCGAGACCCTGGCCGAGGCCCACCGCCAGGGCGTGCTCCACCGCGACGTCACCCCCAACAACGTGATGCTCGGCGGCCGCGACGAGCCCGTCCTGACCGACTTCGGGCTCGCCCGCATCCAGGACGCGACCGCGACGCGGGCTACCACCGCGCTCGGGACCGCCGGGTACGCGGCGCCCGAGGTCTGGGGCGGCGTGCGTGCGGATCCGCGGTCCGATCTCTACGGCCTGGGCGCCGTCCTCTGGTTCGCGGCCACCGGCAGGCCCCCCTTCCCCGGCGCCACGCCCCTCGAGGCCCTCCAGGCGCAGGCGGCGGGGCGTCTCCCGCCGCCCGGTCGGGCCGATCTGGATCCGGACCTCCTGGCCACACTCAAGGCCCTCCTCGATCCCGACCCGAACCGCCGGCCTCAGGGGGCCGCCGAGGTGGCCGACCTCCTCAAGAGCCGCACCGCCCCCGATCCGTCCACGGCCCCCCGCGCCCCGGAGCCTCGCCGCGACGCCGCCCCGGGGGCGGACGCGACGCCCGGGGTCGCGCCCCGTCCCCACCTTCCGCCGGGGAGGGCCGCCGTCGCCGTGCGGGAGCGGCAGGGGGACCGGACGCGCAGGGACTTCGGCCGGGCCCGTCGCAGACAGCGGCGCCGGCGGCGCCGCGGGGGGGATCCGGGCGACGACGTGCGGCGCCTGCTCGCCCACATCAAGGACCAGGTCTTCCAGGCCTTCGGTGTGCCCGAGGAGACGCCACCCGAGGTGCTCCTCACCCAGGCGGTGGCCCGGGAGGCGGGCCTCCCCGAGACGGCCCTCGTGGCGCCGCCCGTGCTGTGGGAACGGCGTTTCCGCCTGGTCGATGGCGTGGATCGCACCGTGGCGGCCAGGCTCGCAGCGGCGGCCGAGGAGGCCGGGTTCGCCGCGCGCGTGGTCGTGCCCGGGCAGCACGATCCTCAGGCGTTCGGGCGGGCCGCGAAGGGGCTCGTCGGTGCGGCGGTGCTGTTCGCGATCGGGCAGTTCCTGCTGTCTGGCACGCCCGCGTTCGTGGTCTCCCTCGTGGCCATGGTCTCCCTCGTGGGCGCCCTGTTCACCGCCCTCGGCGGCCTGTTCGGCAGCACTCGCGCCGTCGCGTCCCACCTCCCCCTCGCGTTCCCCTCGGACCTGCGCCCTCTGCTCGCGTCCGGCCACGAGGCCGCCCTGCCGCCCCCGCTCGCGACCCCCGCGCCTCCGACCCCGGTCGCGGCCCAGGCGCCTCCGACCCCCGGCCCGGCCTCGTCTCCACTGCCGTCCCGGACGGACCCCCCCGTGGCCGCCCGGGTCCGGGCCCGTCTCGACGCGCTGGCCCAGGCGGTGGACGATCCCGCCTCCCCGCTCCCGGCCGCGGCGCGTGCGGACGTCGCCGACACCCTGGCCCGCCTGCGCGCCGAGGTGGACGCCCTCTCCGGCGAGATGGTCCGGCTCGAGGCCGAGCGTGCGGCGCTCGAGGCCGACACCGATCCGGTCGCGGCGGCTGCGACGTCCTCCCGCCTGGCGCGGCTCGACACGCTGGAGCGGGCGGGCGACGCCGTGGATTCGACCGAGCGCCTCCGGCTCGAGGCCTCCGCGCGCGCCCACGAGGAGGCTCGCGTCACGGCCGAGGCCCTGGGCAGCCGCCTCACCGCCGCCACCGCCCACCTGCTCGACATCGGCGCCACGGCGGTCCGTGCCCGCCGGGAGCTGCTGGCCG